>SKKW01000095.1:0-7050 GCA_007123535.1 Candidatus Izemoplasma sp.
CGCAGGGTTACAAGGTTCAGGGAAAACGACGTCTGCGGGGAAACTGGCGAAATACATTCAAAGCCAACATCAAAAAAAGGTGTTGTTAGTAGCTCTAGACGTGTACCGTCCTGCGGCCGTTGATCAGTTAGTGACGCTTGGGCGTCAACTCAACATTGATGTCTTTGAGATGGGAACCACTGAAAGTCCTGTCACGATTGCTAAAAAGGCGATGCAACATGCGCAAACGGAAGGCCATGACGTTTTAATTTTTGATACCGCTGGACGCTTACACATCGATGAAGCGATGGTCGATGAAATCAAGCAAATCAAAGCCGCTGTGAAGCCAGATGAAACCTTTTTAGTGCTGGATGCGATGACGGGTCAAGACGCCGTCAGTGTGGCCGATCATTTCCATAAAAATTTAACCTTAACAGGCTCGATTTTAACCAAACTTGATGGGGACACACGCGGCGGGGCTGCCTTAAGTTTACGTAAAGTTACGCAAGTTCCGATTAAATTTATGGGGACCGGCGAAAAACTGGATGCCTTAGAAGTCTTCCATCCGGAACGAATGGCCAGCCGTATTTTAGGCATGGGTGATGTCTTGACCTTGGTCGATAAAGTCACCGAAAACGTCAGTGAAGAAGACATGATGAACCTCATGGAAAAAATGATGTCAGGCAAGTATAACTATGAGGATTTCTTAAAACAAATGAAGATGATCAAACGCATGGGCTCTTTAGGTGGGCTCATGAAATTGATTCCTGGGGCGTCTAAAATGCTCGGCAAACAAGACATCGATGATAAGAAGCTTGTCACCTTAGAAGCGATCATTCAATCGATGACCAAAGCGGAACGAAAACAACCCACGTTGATTAAACAAAGTAGTTCAAGACGTCGGCGTATTGCTTCAGGAAGTGGGCGCTCTGTGGCTGAAATTAATCGTTTAATTGACACGCTCGAACAACAAACCCAAGCGATGAAACGTTTATCCAGTGTGGACCCTAACACGGTCAATCCAAACAACCCCATGGCCGCACTCGGACAAGGTCCAAAAAAGAAACAGAAAAAAGGTAAAGGCAAAAATCGCGGCGGATTCCGCCTGTAAAAAAATCACGTCAGGAAATCTATTCCTGACGTGTTTTTATAGCGCAAGTGTTCGGTCTTTGGTAAAGACAACGGTTAACCAGACTTGTGTTTTGGCTAGGTTGTGAAGTTCTTTATCTAACGAACGTCTCAGATGATCTTGACGAGTAATCGAGTCAAAGGCGTCGGTCTGGCCGACCACAAAATCAATGTCAACATACAACATCCGACCATTGAGTGAAAGTCTGACAATGGCCTCATCAAATTGATGTGTGGCACGTATGATTTCAATTCTTTGGTTAATTTTAGTCGTGAGCTTGGTGTTTGGTGCGGCGCCCATCAACTGTAGAACTTGGATTTTGAGTTCCGCAAACGATAAATAGATAAAGTAAACGGAAACCACCATGACCATGATGGGGTCAACGTACAAAGCCGCAAAAGCCGTAGCCTCAAAAAATGAGAGCCCATAGGCAATGACAAAGGCTAAGAGTACGGCAACTGTAATCCAACCATCTAAACGCCACTGATAACGATCGGCTTTTAAAAGCGGTGAGCGAACATGTTTTAGCCGATGCGATAAGTAAGCACTCATTGTAAAGCACACCAGAATCGTCACCACCGTGTAAGCGAGCGCCCACTCTAAACGCATGATGCGTCCACCCGTAAAGAGCGCCACGGAAGCTTGCCAAATCGAAATTCCAATGATCATTAACAACAACAGATAATTCATCATTAAGACCAACGGCTCAACACTCGCTTTACCGTAATGGTAACGTTTCGGATCGTCTTGTTTTAAAAAACGACTCACCATCAACATCACCAGCGACATCAACACACCAGCAAAGGAATAAAGACCATCAAAAATCAACATTTGTGATCGTGCAAAAACGCCCATACTAATGCCAAACAAGGCCATAAAAAGGGCGCCATAAAGGGAAACTTTTAAATCACGTTCTTCTGTTTTCATGAGTCACCTAACGTGTTTAAGGTAGCCGTTTAAATAACGGATGACGCCGTCTTCTTTGTTCGTGTAGTCTGTGACATCGTTTGCGAGAGCCTTTAAAGGCTCAACCGCATTTTTCATTGCGACACCCCAACCCGCGGTGCGAATCAGTTCAAAATCGTTGATGCCATCGCCAAAGGCGATCACATCCTCGAGTGAAAACCCTAAATGAGATGCGACCATCTTAAGCGCTTCACCTTTATTGGTTTGTGGCGTGTAAAGTTCGACAATCGCATAGTCTTGACTGCCCCAGTTACGGGCTAAAAGGATGCCTTTATAGTGTTCGTTGACGTGATGAACGATGTCATCCCCATGCGTGTGTTCGGCGATGATGATAAAGCCGTTGGTGGGACCAGGGAGCGTCTTCTCAAAAGGGCCAACAAAAAGTTGGGCGCCATTTTCTAAATGTAAAAAGTCATAAAGCCGTTCATCGTCAACCAATAAATAGACGTCGTCTTTGATTTCACAAAACGCATTTAAGATGATGTCTTGATGATGTCTAAAAACCTCTAAAATAGCGTCTTTTTCTAACCATAAGGTTTGATCGTCAAACGCGGGGTCGTGTTTGTTCGTGATGATGCCACCATTATAGTTAATCATCGGTGTTTTTAGGCCCAACATATCGTAAAAGCGTTCACTGCTGCGAAACGGACGACCGGTCGCAATGACTAAGGTATGCCCCTCGTCTTGAAGGGCTTTTAAGGCGTTTACTGTGCTCGTTTTTAAAGTCGTCCAGTCATAGAGTAACGTACCGTCTAAATCGAGCGCGATTAAATGTTTTTTCATTTTTTCACCATCGTGTTTTAAGCTAGTCAATCTTCTATATCATAGCACAAAATGCACGGCGATTCACGTCGTGAGATGTATGAATACGCTTTTCTTAGCCTTTGTGTCGGGTGAGCTTTTTTTATGATATAATATTTTATACAATCTACGGTTGAAGAGGGATGGTCATGTTTGAACTTAGTCTTTCAGAATTGATCAGTTTTTTGCTAGGCGGCCTCTTTGGCGTCTTGCTTTTTTCGTTTATTTATGTCTATTTTTTAGTCCGTGGGATGCGCGTCGATACCAAAAAAACGAAGCGTGCGTCACAAGACATTGATGAAACGTATTTAGCGCAAATGATCAAAGACGCGCAAGACCAGTTTAAAGACAGTTATCACAAAGAACATTTCTCCAAAGAAGTCTTTGGTGTATCGATGGAGTTAGTTGAGAAAATCTCAGCGTATTATTATCCGGCATCTAAACATCCATTGTTGGAACTGAGTGTGGACGAGATGCTGGCGTTAACCGATTATATCAATCAGCGTTTAGACGGTATCTTAAATCAAAAAATACTCAAAAACACCAGGCATATTCGTGTCAGTAAATTTGTTGAAGCGTATGAATTCAAACAACGTATTGAACAACAAAAGTTTGTCAAAGCCGCACGTTCAAAAGCGTTTAGAAATACGACGAAAATTGCCTTTGGTGTGATGAATGCGTTTAATCCAGTGTATTGGTTTAGACGACTGGTGATCACCACCTCAGTCGATTTCATGACGCATAAAATTGCCCGCACAATGATTGCGATCGTTGGCGAAGAAACTGCTAAAGTTTATTCTAAAAAGCTCTTTAATCAAGCACCAGAGTTTGACCTCGTTGAACGAGAACTCTTAGCGCTCGATAAAGAAATGGCGCATCATGAAAACACTTAAGTCTTACGCTGAGTGTGAAGACTTCATTCAGTCTGAACGTGTTGTTACGCTGTTATTCATGGATGAGTCTTGTCCAGATTGTGCCCTTTTAAAACCAACTCTACCCGCCTTAAGCGAGGCTTTAGCGTCCCAAATTGCTTGGGTAGAACGCAAAGATGTGCCCTTCATGGTTAAACATTATGAGGTCTATGGCGTGCCAAGCATCCTCATCTTTAAAGCACAAAAAGAAATTGCCCGCTGGGTAGATCGTACACCCAAACGAAGCGATGAGTTGTTACACTTTATCACACGTTATCTTTAAGGAGGCCGTGTATGTTTTGGCCATTTAAACGCCGCGTAAAAAAGCTCTCTTTACCCATTCAAAGAACGAAAGATGAGACCCCTTTTACGCTGTATGAAATCTTAACAGAAGAACAAAAAAGACGTTATCAACGCGACCGCTTTGTGTCGCCTATTTTTGGTCATCATGTCAAAGATGACGTCGTGGTGCCTATTATGGTCCGTAGCCAAATGGACATGGATAAACTGGATCCTTTCCGCACCAAGCCACGTTTAACGCCTGAAGAGCGAAAACGGAAATACGGCAGTGAGTATCCTGAATTTGACATTATTCGCGGGAAGAACTTACAGGAAGTGCTTTCCAGTCAACATGACTATCAACACCGTAAGAAACCACAGCCTAAAGAAACCTCTCCAGCGACACAACAATCCTATGAAGCGCCACCTAAAGCACCGCAAAACTCAATCTATCAACAGACAGAACCTACTGAATACGCTCATACACCCCAAGCACCCGTGCACGAAAACAACCTAAGTGAGACCCCTAAACAAGCACATAAAGCGACGCCTACCAGCCAACAAAAAAGCTATCAATACCCACCCATCAGTCTTTTTAAAATTCCTAAAGAAGAGAAGATTGATGTGAGTGAGTCGTTAGAAAAACAAAAAGCCATCATCGATCAAACGTTTGAAGACTTCGGGGTGGGGGCTCATGTCCATGCGACCACGCAAGGGCCGACCGTGACACGTTTTGAAGTGGTCTTAGAATCGGGTGTACGCATCAGTAAAGTGACCCAACTGGCAGACAACTTAAAAATGAATCTATCCGCAGAGCAAATCCGCTTAGAAGCACCGATTCCAGGGAAATCCACCGTTGGCATCGAAGTGCCTAACGAAAAACGACAAACGGTGCATTTTTACCATTTACTTGAGCATCCTAATTTTAAAAACGCCGATGAACCTTTGACAGTAGCGCTGGGTAAAGACATTGACGGCAACGTCATTGTCACCTCCATTAAAGCGATGCCTCATGGGCTGGTGGCGGGTCAAACAGGCAGTGGTAAAAGTGTTAACATCAACACCCTTCTTGTTTCCTTGTTGTTAAATTATAGTCCAGAAGAACTTAAGCTGATTTTAGTGGACCCCAAAATGGTCGAACTGACGTCTTATCAAGATTTACCCCATCTTTTAACCCCTGTCATCACCGATGCCAAAGCCGCGACAGCGGCGTTGAAATGGGCGGTTGATGAGATGGAGCGTCGCTTTAAAATGTTTGCGGATAATCACGTTAGAGACATTGAAGGACTCAATCAACAACGGGGCGATGTGATGCCTTATGTCGTCATTATTGTCGATGAGTTAGCCGATCTCATGATGGTCGCCTCCCAAGCGGTGGAAGAATCCATCATGCGTTTAACACAAAAAGCACGCGCCGCAGGCATTCATTTAATTGTTGCGACACAGCGTCCTTCCACCGATGTCATCAAAGGGACCATCAAATCAAACATCCCCACACGCATCGCCTTCAGTGTGGCTTCACACATTGATTCACAAACCATTTTAGATTCAGCGGGCGCTGAAAAACTGATTGGTAAAGGCGACATGTTGCTGTTAACCAACGGCAAAGGCAAGCGCCGTTTACAAGGGGCTTATGTCAGTGATGACGACATTTTATCGATTACTGATTTCATTCGTAAACAACGTGCCCCGGATTACTTATTTACGGCTGAAGAACTTTTAGAAAAAGCGGCAAACACGTTCGAAAACGATAGCTTACTCTTAGACGTGGCGCGCTTTGTGATTGAACAACAAGAATGCAGCATCAACAAAATCATTAAAATGTTCTCGATTGGTTTCAACCGTGGACAAAGCATTGTCAGTTCTTTAGAAGCCGCGGGCATCGTTGGCATCAACCAAGGGTCCAAAGCCCGTGAAGTGTTGGTCGATGAAGAAACAGCAACGGAGATTTTAGAGAGAATGAGTGGGTTATAATGACAGAACAACCTTCCGTCTCTAGGCGCCGTAAGCGCCTTTTAAGACGGGTTAAGCGACGGGCCATCACCAGCCTTATCATGATGTTGGCGATTCTTGTGGTGCCTTTGATTTTTAGTCGCTATGAGGACTTTAACAGCATAAGACGCACCGTTTTTTCCAACGTCCCTTTCTTACAGGGGACGTTATTTCACGATAACGCTGTTTTAGCAAACACATCCATCTTTTACGCTATCTTACTGTTTCTTAACCTGATGGTGTTGTTTGCTTGGTTGATCACGCATGAGGAGACCAAAGACCGCCGTTTAAAAAAACGGATTAAGCGTTTAGATACCATGCGGTTCATCACCTTTTTAGTCTTTGTGTTTGTTATGACCAACACCTTCTTTGTGTCCTTAGCCACCGTCTCCGGTCCTTCGATGGAATCGACCTTTTTAAACGATGACGACGTTTTAATGCGACACTTTAATGTTGAGTATGCGCATAGCGATGTGGTGGTGGTGCGCGTGAATCAAGGCTTCCAAGAATCTTATTTTATCAAACGGCTTATTGGCTTACCTGGCGACCATGTGGTGATCGACCAAGGCATCGTCTTTTTAAACGGTGACGTCCTAGATGAACCTTACTTAGATGCGAACACTGTAACAAACTGTCCTTTTTTAGGCGGCACATGCGATGTGGTGCTAGACGAAGGTGAGTTTTTTCTGCTTGGCGATAACCGTCAAAATTCCAACGATTCACGTCACCTTGGCGTCATTGAAGAAGACGCACTTTACGGTCAAGTGTTCTTTCGCCTAAGACCTTTAAGACGGTTTGGAGGGATTCAATGATGAAAGACATTCAATGGTATCCTGGCCACATGGCCAAAGCCAAACGACAAATTCAAAGCGACTTAAAGAAAGTTGACATTGCGTTTGTTTTACTCGATGCGCGTGTCCCATTTTCTTCGATGAACCCCATGTTTATGCAGCTCCTTCAACAAAAACCCACCCTTTATTTATTGAACAAAAG
>SKKW01000030.1:0-6964 GCA_007123535.1 Candidatus Izemoplasma sp.
AACACAGAAGCACAGCTCGTTTTTGCGGCCGCAACAAGAAAATACATCGAAGCAGGACTGGATTTAAAAGGCAAAGGCTTTGACCCTCGTAAACTTCTAAAACCTGGCTCAGATGCTATTATGGCTGTTGTGAAAGAAAAAATGGACATGTTTGGTTCTTCTCACAAAGCTTAGGAAGTGATTTTAATGCCCCATTTCGAATTGATACTCAAAGATTTTGTGAATTGGAAAATGGATAACATCGAGGTCCTTGAAACATTCAAAGAACATGGATCTATGATTTACGACCGTTTGGAACCCGTCTATGCGGTCCTCGATTATATCTACCAAAAAGCCGTGCATCACGGTCCTTTAAATGAGGACTTTCAAACCATTTTTCAAGTAGGATTAAATTACTTACACGATCAGTTCGAAGTCATTCGAAGCTATTACGAAAGCTTGTTTGAAGAAAATTGTAACGACTTTGAAAACTATGCCGTTTTGGTGGGTTATCTCATGTTTATCAGTGACTTCAGAGCCGATTTGGAAGATTTTGAAGACACCATTGATTTTGAACCGCTCAACGACGTTGAAACCACCATCGAAGACATGATTGCTCAAAGAGAGAACAACTATGTTTATGCCGGTGAAATATTGAATGAAGCCATTGAAGACATTGTTGAGCAATTAGATTTTGAGTACGTCAGCATCATTGATATTTTTATAGAAATAGCCCATAACTTAGGTGTTGCCATTCATAACGAAGAAATGAGCATCATCGGAAAAGACATCTAATTTAGATGTTCTTTTTTTCGAAGAGAGGATCCTATGAGTCTTAGACGAACGATTCAAAACATCAAGCGTTATGATCCAGCGGCGCGTCACACCCTTGATATTTTACTTACACATACAGGGCTTAAAGCGGTCTTTATGCACCGTATTGCCCATGTTTTTTGGCGTTTACACTTAAAACTGCTAGCGCGTATCACCAGCGGTTTAAACCGCTTTTTAACGGGCATTGAAATTCATCCAGCCGCTCAGATTGGTCGAGGCCTTGTGATCGACCACGGTATGGGTGTCGTCATCGGTGAGACAACACGAATTGCGGACGATGTGCTCATATTTCATGGGGTCACGCTAGGCGGCACAGGCAATGAAACAGGGATCAAACGCCATCCTACGATTTGCCAAGGTGCCATGATTGGCGCAGGCGCAAAAGTATTAGGGAACATTAAAGTTGGCGCACAAGCACGTATTGGCGCGAACGCGGTCGTCTTACAAGATGTACCGGACGGTGCCACAGCAATTGGCATTCCAGCGCGTGTCATTCCTAGGGATGATGTGTCAAACCTACAGTGCTCACTCACGCACAAACGCGATTAAACTAAAAATACGTTCATGATGAATTTCATCACGAACGTATTTTTTTATAAATAACTGATGACTGGTGTGTCAGAAGCTTCTTCAAACAACGCGGTCGATAAGTAACGCTCGCCATTGCTTGGCGCAAAGGTGAGCACTTTAGAACCTTCAGGGAGTGATTTTGCGACTTGGATAGCCGCAAAAATGTTCGCCCCTGTTGAGATGCTGCCAAAGAGCCCTTCGGTTTTCATAAGTGAACGTGTGGTTGAAAACGCATCTTCAGCCCCGACTTGTACAATGTCATCGATCAGTTCTCGTTTTAAGATGCTAGGGACAAAGCCAGCCCCAATGCCTTGAAGTTTATGAGGACCGGGGTCATTCCCACTTAAAACTGCCGAATCTTTAGGTTCAACCGCAAATATTTTTAAATTACTTAAACGTTCTTTTAAGATGGTCCCTACACCGGTAATGGTGCCACCTGTTCCAACACCTACGACGAGGGCGTCTAAGGTGTTCAAATCCGCAAGAATTTCCTCGGCGGTGGTCCGCATATGAATGGCGGGGTTATGAAGATTGTCAAATTGCATAGGCATAAAATAGCCGTGCTTTGACGCAAGTGACTCCGCTTGAGCAATTGCACCTTTCATCCCTTTATCGGCTGGGGTGATGATAAGTTTAGCCCCGTAACCTTTGAGAATCTTACGGCGCTCGATGCTGACGCTTTCGGGCATGGTAATTACTAAAGGATGGCCTTTGGCCGCAGCCACTAAGGCTAAGCCAATGCCTGTATTGCCGCTGGTAGGTTCAATAATGGTTTGCCCAGGAGACAGAAGACCTTCATTAATCGCCGCTTCAATCATACTAAACGCAATACGATCTTTGATACTTCCGCCTGGGTTGAACCATTCTAACTTCACATAAATGTCACGTTTTAAGGTGTGTGAGAGTGATTGTATGTGAATGATTGGGGTTTGCCCAATCAACTGGATCATGGACGAAACAAGCATGCTTACAATCCTTTCTGACGCATGTGAGGAAAGAGCAACACATCACGAATAGACGCATTGTTGGTGAGTAACATGATTAAGCGATCAATCCCAATACCAATGCCGCCTGCTGGTGGCATCCCATACTCTAAGGCTTCAATGTAATCATGATCCATTTCGGTGGCTTCTTGATTCCCCAAATCTTTTTCTTTAAGTTGGGCTTCAAATCGACGTTTTTGTTCAATCGGATCGTTGAGCTCAGAAAAAGCATTCGCATATTCCCGTTGATCAATAAACAACTCAAAGCGATCGGTGAAACGCGGATCGTCAGCGTTTTGTTTGGCAAGTGGACTGATTTCAATTGGGTGTCCATAGACAAACGTCGGTTCATAAAGCGTTTCTTCAACGAACGCTTCAAACAATAAGTTTAAGATGTGCCCATGCCCGTGCGCATGCGCAGGCACATGGACTCCCTTTTCTTCCGCAAATGCTTTCGCTTCTTCATAACTTAAATCATGGCGCCAAAAATCAATGCCGACAAGATCACGCACCGCATCTGCCATATGCAGACGACGCCACGGACCAGCTAAGGATAAAACACCATCTTCACCATAAGGTAACTCAAGTGTTCCAAGAAGGTGTTGAGCGGTCTGGGTGATGAGTGTTTCGGCTAAAGTCATCATCGTTTCCATGTCGCCATACGCTTGATAGAGTTCAAGCATGGTGAACTCGGGATTGTGTCTTGTTGAGATGCCTTCATTACGGAAGGTACGACCCAGCTCAAAGACGCCTTCAAAGCCGCCCACGAGTAAACGTTTGAGATAAAGTTCTGGCGCAATACGTAAATAAAAAGGCATGTCTAGGGCATTATGGTGTGTTTTAAAAGGTCGAGCCGCCGCCCCGCCCAAGGTTGGGTGTAAGATGGGGGTATCCACTTCTAAATACCCTTGCTCGTTGAGAAACTGTCGAATGAAAAACAAAATTTTAGAACGCAACATAAACGTTTCACGCGTTTTATCGTTGGTCATTAAATCAACATAACGACGACGATAACGTTCTTCGACATCTTTTAAACCATGGTATTTTTCAGGTAAAGGGCGTAAAGCTTTCGCTAAATGTGTCAACGTGGTCACTTGGATCGAGAGTTCGCCCACGTTGGTTTTAAACATGATGCCCTCAACCCCAACAATGTCACCTAAATCGGCTTTTAAAAAGACATTAAAAGCGTCTTCACCAAGCGCATCTTTTCGACAATAAATTTGGATTTGACCAGACTCATCTTGGATGTGCGCAAAGCCAGCCTTTCCTTTGCCGCGTTTGGTCATGATGCGCCCAGCCAAACGATACAACATAGGGTTCTCGATAGCAGCTAAGTCTTCTTTTGATTGATCTTGATAACGTTCGATTAAGACGTTGGCTTTTGCGTTTCGATCAAAACGCATGCCGTAAGGCGCAATACCTAGACCTTCAAGTTGTTCCTTTTTTTCTCGTCTTACCTGTTCTTGTTCGGTGAGGGTTGATGCATCACTCATATGAGTCACGCTCCTTTTTTTGTTCGTTTATGATTTGATACATGTATTTAGCATCGTCTTTTTTAGTTGAATCAAGCAATTTTAACACTTCAATGTGGACTAAGCGATCTCCGTATTCAATCGCAAGCTCATCGCCAACAGCCACTTTTGTGGCTGCTTTTGCGACCACACCATTGATTTTAACACGGCCACTATCAGCCAGTGTTTTAGCTAGCGGACGGCGTTTAATCAAGCGTGATATCTTTAAAAATTTATCGAGTCGCATGATAGCCTCTTTTCAAACAAAAAGGGTGGTTCCACCCTTTGAGTTAAGCATTTGATGGAGCGTTGTTGAGTTTCTCTTGACGTTCTTTATCTTTCGCTCGCTTACGCTCTAACCAGTCGATGGTTCCAGTTTCAACGAGTTGATCGATGTCTTCTTTGTTCAAGGTTTCAACTTCAAGCAGAGTATTTGCGATTAAATCAAGTAACGCACGATGTGCATTTAGTGTGGTCTTCGCAAATTCGTACCCTTCGTTAATGATTTTTCTTACTTCATTGTCAATCTCTAATGCGACGGTATCTGAAAACGATTTGTCACTCGCATAATCTCGGCCTAAGAAGACAGAACCGGATCGACGCTCGTATTGTACAGGACCCAGTGAACTCATCCCATATTCAGTAACCATCGCACGAGCGATGTCTGTCGCACGTTGGAAATCGTTGTAGGCGCCTGTTGAGACTTCATTAAAGGTGATTTCTTCCGCTACACGACCGCCTAACAATCCAGTGATTTGGTCTAAAAGAGCCTTGCGTGTCATCAAGAAAGACTCTTCCTCTTCGGGCAACATTAAGTTATATCCGCCTGCTTGTCCACGAGGAATGATGGTGACTTTATGAACAATGTTCGCATTATCAAGTTTTAATCCGAGCACCGCATGGCCGGCTTCATGCCAGGCAATGGTACGACGTTCACGCTTAGAGAAGACACGTGATTTTTTAGCAGGGCCCATCATGACACGATCGACAGCTTCATCGATATGATAGATTTTAATCGCCGGTTTGTTTGTGCGAGCCGCAAGTAACGCAGCTTCATTCAGTAAATTTTCTAAATCGGCACCTGTGAATCCTGGCGTTCTACGAGCGATTTCTTCGAACGTGACAGAACTATCAATACGTTTATTACGTGCATGAACCTTGAGGATTTCTGTGCGACCTTTGATGTCTGGACGACTAATAGTAATTTGTCGGTCAAAACGCCCTGGACGTAAGAGTGCTGGGTCTAAAACATCGGCGCGGTTTGTTGCTGCAATGACAATGATGCCTGAGTTTGTACCAAATCCATCCATCTCTACTAACAATTGGTTAAGTGTTTGTTCTCGCTCATCATGACCGCCACCTAAACCAGTGCCTCGTTGACGACCAACCGCATCAATCTCATCGATGAAAATGATGCAGGGAGAACTTTGTTTGGCGGTTTTAAACATGTCACGTACACGGGAAGCCCCGACACCGACAAACATTTCTACGAAATCAGAGCCAGAAATACTAAAGAATGGTACGTTGGCTTCACCAGCCACTGCCCGGGCTAATAGGGTTTTCCCTGTTCCTGGAGGTCCGATAAGTAAGACACCTTTAGGAATACGTGCGCCCAAGGCAATGTATTTTTTAGGATCTTTCAAGAAATCGATTAACTCAGATAACTCTTCTTTTTCCTCATCCACCCCAGCTACGTGTTTAAAAGTGGTAGTTTTTCCACGGTTGAGTTTCGCACGACTTTTACCAAAATCAAACGCACGGTTGTTTCCGCCACTTGAACGCATGAAAAAGCCGATAAAGATGACAATCAGAATAATGGGTAAGAGAATAATGAGGACGTTCCAGAAGTTGTACGTTGACGCTCGTGTATGTACAAAAGGAATGTCGTTGGCGGTCGCGACTGCTCGAATTTCATCTAAGGTTGAGATTGAAGGAACTTCAACAATATAGTCTTGTCCAGAACGTAAACGACCCTCTAAGACGAAAGCCCCGATATTGCTTTCACCGGTAATGGGAGTGGAACGAATGGTTTCGACGTTCCCCGCGTTAAGTTCGCTTGTGAATGTGGTGACATTAAGTTGTCTAGGCTCGCTTCCATTTTGGGTGAATGCCCAGATCACTGAAAAAACAAATAACAAGATCAGCATCATCACCACGAGGTTGCCGATCTGATTGGCACGGTTGTTCATTGGTCTTTTTGGTGGCTGTTTTTGTGCCATAGTATCACTCCTTGTTTGATTCGTACACGCTCGGCTTTAACGTGCCGACGTACGGTAAGTTCCGATAACGTTCTTGATAGTCTAAGCCATACCCTACCACAAACGCATCCGGAATGGTTGTACCAATGTAGTCAGGTTGTAATTCTACCACACGTCCCTTAGGTTTATCGAGTAAAGTGACCACTTTTACTGATAAAGCCCCACGGTAAAGTAAAAGGGCACGAATCGCTTGGATGGTGCGACCTGAATCGACAATGTCCTCTGCAATTAAAACATGACGCCCTTTGACAGGGGTAGATAAATCTTTGATAATTTTGATGTCGCCTGTGGACTGAACGCCACCATGGTAACTGGAGACATCCATGAAATCGATCTCTAAGATAAAATCAAGTTCTTTTAAAAGGTCAGAAATAAAAGGGACACAACCTTTCAAGAGACCCACCACTAATGGGTTTTTGGTTTTGTAATCTTCTGTCACGGCGTGACTAAGTTGCTTGACCATACTGTTAATTTCGTCGCGTGATACTAAGACTTCAGCAATGTCGTTATTCATCATGAGACACCTCTGTGAGATAAATTTTATGAGCGCATGTTTCCTTCTTAAGCTTCAAGGAAAGACCTAAAATGCCCACAATCTTTTGATTGCTTTCAACGACCCATAACCGATCGCGATCAGGTTTTGGAATCTTTAAATCAATCAACAAATCTTTAAGTTTTTTATGACCATAAGACATAAGAATAACATCGCCCGGTTTGCGATGTCTAATCGTCATGGGAAATGTTGATTTATTATAACATAACTCCCACGTTTCTGACCCCTCTGACAAGTTTTTTTCTTTTGTCACAGCGACCCATCGATGCGCCTCTA
>SKKW01000108.1:0-6599 GCA_007123535.1 Candidatus Izemoplasma sp.
TTATTGCATCCGATTGATCGTGAATTATTACCAAATCTAGCCAACATTAACTTCATTGAAGACGCACGGTTGCTTTATGAAAATGAACCGTTTGCGGACTACATGATCCCTTATTTTTGGGGGACCATTGGGATTCTTTACAATACCAGCAATCCTGACGTTGTTGAAGCGTTAGACACCCAAGGTTGGATGGCGCTCTTTGACCCAGCGTCACCTTTTAACCGTGGTATGTATGATTCGCCACGCGATGCGGTGGGTGCAGCACTCTTAGCGTTAGGCCTTGATGTCAATACCACCAATGAAAGCGAGCTTGCGCAAGCGGAAGCACTCTTACGTGAGGCAAACTTTGAAATCTTTGGTGAAGATAACTTAAAACGTGAAGTTGTCGCAGGTAACTTAGATATGGCGTTAGTCTACTCAGGCGATTATTTCGATGAACTCTTTGCGGCCTATGAAGATGACCGCGAAGTCAACTTTAACCTCTATGTGCCTAGCAGCACCAACGTTTGGATCGATGCGTTTGTGATTCCAACCACAGCACAAAACGTGGAATTAGCGCATAAATTTATTAATTTCTTCTTAGACGTTGACAATAAAGTCGCGAACAGTGATTGGGTGGGCTATACGCCAGTCATTCAAGAAGTCTTTGACATCATGGTGGATGAACTCGAGTACGATGATCCAGCTTACTTCCCTAAACCTGAGGGGTCCGCTCGTTATCTTTTCCGTTTTATTTCACAAGCGCACGATCAAAAGCTTTCAGACATTTTAAATCGGGTGAAATTACCTTAAATTTTCGCAAAAAGGGAAACGCTGTTTCCCTTTTTATTTTTGCCTAAATATGATAAAATTATGCGTGAACTTAAGAGGAGAAAACCATGACATCTACGACCCGTCGTGCGCAACGTGTGCGCATCATTGAAACCTTATACCAACTTGATTTAGGCGCCCTAGAAACTTTGGAAAAAAGCGGGATGCCTTTTGTTGATGAGATGCTTTTAGGCATTCAAGAACACCTTGGTGAGATTGATGAGGTGATTTCATCGTCACTTGTTAGCTATACATTAAAAAGACTCTCCTTTGTAGACCGGGCGATTGTTCGCTTAGCGGTTTACGAAATGATGTTTACGCAAACCCCCTCAGAAATCATCATCGATGAAGCGTTAGAGCTCACCCATCAATACACAGATTTAGGGGATCAAAAAAGTGTCGCATTTAACAATCGTTTACTAGATAACATCAGCAAAGCGTTAAAGGAGGGACCCAGTGGAGACTAAACCCTTAACGGTGAGCGCCCTCACAAAATATATTAAGTATAAATTTGACCACGACACGCATCTACAGCGAGTGCTTTTAGAAGGGGAGATTTCAAACTTCAAACACAACGCACGGGGTCATTTTTATTTTACATTAAAAGATCAAGTGGCTTCGATCAGCGCGGTGATGTTCCGTTCACGTGCGCAGCACGTGCCGTTTCAACCGCAAGAAGGCATGAGCGTTGTCGTCCAAGGCAACATCTCGGTTTTTGAAAGTGCTGGGTCTTATCAAATTTACGTCGAGCAAATGCAAGAAAAGGGCCTTGGCAATCTTTATCAAGAATATTTGAGACTTAAAAAAGAGCTTGCCGATCAAGGGTATTTTGCGGCTGAGCGTAAACAAACCTTACCCGAATTTCCAAAACAAATTGCGATTATTACCTCAGACACTGGCGCCGTCATTCGCGACATGATCACCACACTTAACCACCGTTATCCTCTCGTGAAGGTCTTACTGTACCCAACGGTGGTCCAAGGCGAGCATGCGGCTCCGTCCATTGTGAAAAACATCCAGTTAGCCGATGCGAATGCGTCCAATGACGTCATCATCGTTGGTCGTGGCGGAGGCTCTATTGAAGACTTGTGGGCGTTTAACGAACGCATCGTCGCAGAAGCAATATACCATGCCAAAACTCCCATCATCAGTGCGGTTGGTCATGAAACAGATTACACGATTGCTGATGAAGTGGCTGATTTAAGAGCGCCCACCCCCACCGCTGCAGCTCAAATGGCGGTCCCTGATCAACGCATCATCAAAGCGAGATTGCAAGAGGATCGAGTGGGCATACAGCAGGCGCTAAAACGACTCCTTCATTATGGTGAGACAAGACTCAACAACTTAAGACACCGTCCTTGGGTCAGGCAGCCTGAACGGTTGTTGATGCCTTATGAACGTCGGATGGAACAACTGACTGCACGCTTACAAGCACGGTCGCCTAAACATCAATTGATGCGTTCACACGATCAGCTTATGAGCTTAAATCGACAACTTCAAAGAATGTACGAATACTATTTAGATCAGAAAACACAAAGGCTCTCAAGGCTTCAACAAACACTCACCTATCAAAATCCGTACACTCTATTGAACCAAGGGTATGCGCTTTTACAAAAAGACGGTCAAACCATCACGAGTATTGAGGACTTAAAGCTTGGCGATGTTTTGAATGTTCAGTTAAAAGATGGTACCATCACCTCGCGCATTGAAGCGCTTGAAAAAAAAGGAGAAGACGATGAGTAAAACACTGTCATTTGAAGAACAACTTAAAGCATTAGAAGCGATTGTGACACGCTTAGAACAAGGGGACATTCCCCTAGAAGAAGCGATTAAACATTACGAAGAAGGCATCGCTTTAATTGCTCAAGCGGAAGCCAAACTCAACGCGGCTCAAAAAGTCTTAACCAAAAAGCTTGAAAATGATGAAGAAGTGGATTTTGACCCTGAAGGCGCATGAGATTAGACGTATGGTTGGTTGAACATCAACATTTTTCCTCACGTGCCCGTGCTCAAGCAGCGATTAAAGAAGGGTATATTTTAGTCAATGGCACCATTCAAAAAAAACCGTCGACGCTGATTTTTGAAACGGATGAAGTGGAAAGTTTAGGCGAAGCGTATACGTATGTTTCACGCGCAGCCTTAAAGCTTAAGGCAGCCTTAACCGCGTTTCAGTTTGATGTCAAAGATCAGTGTGTGATAGACATTGGTGCGGCGCATGGTGGCTTTACCGAAGTGTTGTTAGAGTTTGGGGCTAAAGAGGTGGTGGCGATCGATGTGGGTCGTGATCAGTTTTCCTCTGATTTAACGCAAGATCCTCGTGTGTATGTTCATGAGCAAACTCATTTTTTAGATACCGATAGAACACTCTATCGCAACGCAACACGTGCGGTCTGTGACGTGAGTTTCATCTCGAGCATCCCGATGCTCGCTCATCTAAAAACGCAAGGGTTCATCGAGACCATCGTGCTCATCAAACCTCAGTTTGAACAGCGCTCAGGTAAGAAAAAGGCCGTCATCAAAGATGGGCGCATGCGTCACTCTATTTTACGCGATTATCAAAAACGATGTGCCCAAGAGGGCTTATTCATTCATAATTTTATGCCATCACCTATTCAAGGAAGTGACGGCAACATAGAATATTTAGCCCATATCAAAGACGTACCCAACGATTTTACGATACCGAAAGATTAGGGGTGTAAGCGATGTTAAAACATCTGAGTGTCCATAACTTTGCGATCATTGAAAACATCCATGTCGATTTTTATCATGGCTTTACCGCGTTAACAGGAGAAACCGGTGCGGGGAAAAGCTTGTTAATTGATGCGATTGGCTTGTTGCTAGGTGAACGTGCGCAAACGTCATGGATTCGCAGTGGGGAAGACAAGGCGACTTTAAAAGCGCTCTTTGAACCGCTGCCTCAAGACATCATCCCAATCTTAAAGTCCCATGATATTCCCATCGAAGATGAGTTGTATGTGATACGTGAACTCTCTCATTCTAAAGGCAATCGATTAACGATTAATGGGATCAATGTCCCATTGTTAGTCTTAAAAGAAATGGCGCCGCATCTCGCTGATATTCATAGCCAACAAGACACCAAACGGCTCATTCATCCAACCAATTATGCGTTTTTACTCGCTCGTTTTTCACGCGCGACCGCACGGGCACAATTAGACTACGAAGCAAGCTACCAAGAGTATGTCAAGACGAAACAAGCGTTTGATGAGCTTCGAAAGCGTCATCAAGACGCGCAAGAACAAGAAGACTATTTACGCTTTCAGTATGAAGAACTTACACAAGCAAAGCTTTCGCTGACAGAGTTTGAACAGATGCAAAGCCGTTTAAAGGCGCTTGAAAACTATGACCGGTTGTTTCAAGCACTGAAACAAAGCTATGCGCTTTTAAGCGATGACGCAGATATCGGTCATCTTTATGACAGCCATAAAGCGTTGCAATCGGTCGCCGATGTCGATGTGACGTATGACACCTTAGCGCAACGCTTAGCATCGCTATATTATGAAGCTGATGACATTAAAGAAACCTTATCTAACACGATTGAATCGTTAGATTTTGATGCGGGTGAACTGGCTGAGCTTCAAGCGCGTGAACATCTCATTGAAAGTCTCAAACGTAAACACAAAACTGACGTTGAAGGCCTCATCAGCAAACAGCACGACCTTGCACAAACCTTAAGCACACTCGATGATTTTGACGATCACTTAACCCAGTTAGAACAAACACTCAAGCATGTTGAGAAGGTCCTTCATGATAAAGTGAAAGTCTTACGTGACACTCAGCGTCAAGCTGGGGTCGAGCTCGGTAAAAAACTCACGCCAATTTTACATGATTTAGCCTTACAAGGTACACGTTTTGAAGTGCGTTTAACGCCCTATAAAGATGTCTCAGCGTACACCAAAAGCCAACCTCACGAGATTGATTTTATGATCTCAACTAATCCAGGGGAACCATTAAATCCTTTAACGAAAGTGGCGTCTGGTGGTGAAATGTCACGGGTGATGCTCGCTTTAAAAGTGGCGTTGTTACAGAAGAATCAACTTGCAACGATGATTTTTGATGAGATTGACACCGGTGTGAGTGGCTATGTTGCTTCACAAGTAGGCAAACAAATGAAACACTTATCTCAAAACGTTCAAGTGATTGCCATCACCCACTTACCGCAAGTCGCCGCACAAGGTCATCATCATATGCTCATAAAAAAAGCGACCCATGAAGGTCGCACAATGGCGTCGATTGAATGGCTAGAAGACACGGCACGCATCGATGCGTTAGCCATCATGATGAGCGATGGACGTCTCAGCGAAAGTAGTCGTAAGGCGGCGAAGGAACTGATGGAACAAAGCCCATAAAAAAAAGCGCAATGCGCTTTTTTAGGCGCCAGTGATGGCTAAAATCATAATGATGACGGTTGTTAATACAAGACCCAAGACAAAAGCAATCGCTAAAATCATGACAGTGATTTTACCCCAACGACTTTTTAAAGGGTTTTTGTAGACTGGAGCGGACTCTGGTTGTGGTTTCTTAACTCGTTTTCTACTTTCAGGCATCTTTTCACCTCTTTACTTAAACACTGTACCCATTATACAAAACTAACATCAAATTGAAAAGGGAAAGCATGCAAAAATACCAAATCATCTTCCATATTGATTTAAACGCGTTTTTTGCCAGTTGCGAAATCGCCTTAAACCCCACGTTAAAACATCAACCCATCGGGATTGGTGGTGCCTCAGGACGTGGTGTTTTAACGACCGCAAATTACGAAGCACGTAAATATGGCGTAAGCAGCGCGATGTCTGTAGGTGAAGCGAGAAGACTTTGTCCTCAGCTAAAGCTCTTGCCTGTCAATTTTCCTTTATACGAAGAAAAGAGCGCCCAATTTTTCGACTATCTAAGAAGCTACACGCATCAAATTGAACCTGCGTCGATTGATGAGGGTTATGTTGATATGACGGACTACTGTCAAGGGAAAGACGCAATAGAGGTGGCTTCAAAGATTCAAAAAGATTTAGAAGAAACCTATCAACTGCCTTGTTCGATAGGCATTGCGCCCAACATGTTTTTAGCCAAAATGGCTTCAGATATGAAAAAACCAATGGGCATTACGGTCCTTCGCAAACGTGACGTTCAAGAGAAGTTGTGGCCTTTAAAAATCGAATCGATGCATGGCATTGGACGTAAAACGGTCCCAAACTTAAAACTCTTAGGCATTCATACCATTGGTGATCTTGCGAACTACCAAAACCATCATAAACTGAGCAAGTTTCTTGGGAATTCAACTGTTTCGTTTGTTGCTAAAGCTCATGGTCAAGACGATCGTGTCATTGACCCAAGTCGTCAAGAAAAACATCAAAGCATTGGAAACTCAAAAACCTACGACGGTTACTTACATGAGTATACAGAATGCATCGAAGCGTTAGAGAGCCTTACAGAAAAGGTTGTTAAGCGACTGATGGATGCGGATTTAAAGGCTAAAACATTGACTGTTCAAGTGCGTAATCATCAGTTTGAACAACGATCCAAAGCGTTTAGTTTTCCCTATCATACGCAAGATTATGATGCGTTCATCCTGGAAGTCGAACGCTTGTTTGATGCACTCTATGACGAACAACCCGTGCACTTATTAGGGGTTTCTGCCAGTCACTTAGAAAAGACAGAGCGTCTTTTTAAACAGCTTGATATTTTTAAAGAGAAGCTTTCACCTAAAAAAGATCAAGCCGTGGATGATCTACTTGAACAAATCAATAAGCATTATCCTAAAGCGCTTCTTAAAA
>SKKW01000117.1:0-20225 GCA_007123535.1 Candidatus Izemoplasma sp.
AATCAAGCGCTGGTTTATCGTTGAGTTGAAGGGTCACTTTTTTCCCAATGCTCACGATGTTTCCAGCGTTTTCTTTAATGAGGTCTACATTTTTCAAAATGTTTTCGAGTTCTTTGATGCGTGCTTCAATGCGCGCTTGTTCTTCTCGCGCCGCATCGTAATCCGCATTCTCACTTAAATCGCCTTGCGCCCGTGCTTCTTTAAGCGCTTCTAAATTGCGTGGTCGTTCAACGGATTTTAAGCGTTCTAATTCTACTTTGTACTTATCAATACCCGCTTGGGTCAATTGAAACTTATTATTTTCCATAGTGCCTCCTATTAAATACTGTTACAGTTTATCATATTTTTAAAGCACGCTCAATTATTAAAACACAACTTTGCGTATCAGGTCATAAGGACGGAGTGGAAAGGGCGCGTTAATCGTGATGTGTGCTTTTGGATTTGGCGCCGTGTCTTGTGGCACGCCTTGTTCGTCTTCGAGTCGTTCGACCTTAAAAGAAAGTGTTTCTTTGGTGGGCGAGAAGACTTCAATGACATCGCCTAAGGCAAACTTATTGCGTTGTTCGATGACCGCTGTTTGCGACGAGGCATCGTAGTGTTTCACCAAACCAATAAATTGTTGGGTCACCTCTTCGCTTCGCATGTTGTAAAGTTGTTCGTTGACGGTGGTCATGCCTTCCATAAAGCCATGGGATGAGAGCCGATTTTCGGCTTTTTTAATTTTTAATAAATATTCAGGAATATCGACGTCCACACTTTCGGTAATGTCGTCGATCAATTGACGATAGGTTTTCACCACGGTCGCAATGTAGTGAATGCTTTTCATGCGACCTTCAATCTTCAAAGAATCAATCCCCAGATCAATCAGTGAAGAAATGTGCTTCACGGCTTGGAGATCTTTCGAACTCATTGAAAACGGCATCGTTTGATTGAGCACTTCGCCCTCTTGTAAGAGGTCATAGTTCCAACGGCACGAATGCGCACAACCCCCACGATTCGCATCGCGGTCAGTCATTGTGTTGGATAAGGTGCATTTGCCCGAATACGACACACACATCCCACCATGAATAAACACTTCAAGTTCAGCTTGCGCTGAAGGCGCGAGGGTTTTGAGCTCGTCAAGCGACACTTCGCGAGCTAAGACCACACGTTCCAATCCAGATGACGCCCAAAAATTGACCGCATCGACGTTGGTGGTGGATTGTTGCGTTGATAAATGGACTGGCAGCCGAGTATGTGTTAAGGCTGCGTCAATGACGCTCGCCGCCGCCGCGATGATCGCATCGACATGCATCGCTTCAAGCGCTTTTAAATAAGGGATTAAGCCTTCTAAGTCGTCTTGATGAGGAATCATATTGACGGTCACATAAACTTTTTTACCGAGCGCATGAGCAAAGGTCATGGCTTCTTCAATCATTGGGAGGTCAAAATTACTAGCGCGGGCTCTTAAAGAAAAGGCTTTTCCGCCAATAAAGACCGCATCCGCACCATAGAGTAACGCAATTTTGAGTTTTTCTAAGTCTCCTGCAGGGGCAAGGAGTTCTGGTTTTTTCATTCGTCATCGCTCCTCAAGGGATGGGTTCGCTTAAAATAAAGCCCATCGTCATACTGTTCTTGATAGCGATCTTTGATCGAAGCACTGCTCTTTGTTTTGAGGGCCAAGGCATAATCAGAAATCGTCTGCATCGTGGTCTTCAAATCAAACATCAGTGTGTCGATAATGAAAAAGTCCAGCACGGGCATCAAACGATCAAACACATTCATAGACGCTCTTGGGAGCGCTCTAAAGATGTGGGTCCCCGCATGATCTTCAAAAATTGGGAACGCCTCGTCACGTTGATGCTCGATTAGGGTGAGGTTACGCGCTTGTTTGATCGATTCCGGATCAGCTTCTTCAGTAAAGGTGAAATAGTGATTAATGAGCGGCCGTCTTGAATGGAAAATGTTGATGTAGCCATGGCCAAAAAAGCCGATGTTTGCTTGCGCTTTTTGCGCAATCTCAACCAAATCCTCAAGCAACAACTCACGCGAAAGCACTAAGGTGTGAATGCCTTGTTTGCGCCAAAACTCTGTATCTTCAAGCGACGTGTTATAGGTTTCTGGTGCGTAGACTAATAACGCTTCTAAATTCAGTTTTCGAGCGGCTTGAACGACCGCTAAATCTGCAAACAACACGCCTTCGATGGCTTCAAAGTTTAAGGTTTGAAACCACTGATCAAGCGCTTCTAAATCGTCCTGATGCATCAACTTGTTGACGTTTAACCAAAGCGCTTTTTGAGCGTGATGAACTTTGGTGATGACCTCACTGAGCCTGTCCAGGGGGAGCGCTTTTTCCACACGGTGTGAAAGGCCTTCGACGGGCACCATCACAATCTCTGCGTCACTGGTTAAAATGGCTTCAAGTTGGTCAATGTGACTCAACGACACGACCAGTTTCATGGCGTCACCTCCTCTTTAACACACACCGCTAACCCATCGCCCACCGTCAACCATTCACAACGTAAACGTGGATCGGTTTTTAAAGTGTCTTGAAACGCCGCATTTTTACGCAGTAAAGCACGCGCGGCACGGGACGTGGCGGTATGTTTTTGTACGCGCCCCAGCGCCATATTATCGATTAATATGAGCCCCCGTGGTTTCACACTATCATAAAACCGTTCTAAAAATGCTTGATGATGGGCTTTTGCAGCGTCAATAAACAAGGCGTCAAAGCCTTGAAAGGGTTTTGGATCGATGGTTCGAGCGTTGCCGTGAATGAAGGTGACACGGTCGCTTAGTGTCATTTGTTGCGCGTTGTTTAAAGCGTCCTTAAAACGGGCGTCATCGCGTTCGATGGACGTCACCTTTAAATGTGCCATCGCACAGGCAAACGCACAGGCGCTATAACCGATGCCGCTGCCGAGTTCTAAGAGTGTGCTCACTTGATGACGTTTTAAAAGCGTGATGATAGCCTCAAGCGTCTCATCATCAAGAATCGGCACGCCCCCAAATTGGGCGCGTGCCTTGAGTGCTTCAAGTGTCATTACTCGTCGTCTTCTTCAGCTAAGAACGTTTCTAAGACTTCTTCGACCATGTCCCACTCTTCATCGCTTTCGATGGCCATCAGTTCGCCGCCATCCTCATCGTCTTCGTTGTAACGTGACGCGAACACTTCGTCGCTGTCCCCAAACTCTTTGTAAATCACATATGAATGTCCGGTTTGTTCGGATTTAAAAGTCATGATAATCTCATAATCAATCTCATTGCCTTGTTCGTCTATGACGTGTAATGTTTTATCGTCCATTAGTGGACCTCCTTTTGTTTTTGGGCATCTAAATAGTCTTGTAATATAATACTCGCCGCGTACGCATCGACGGGCGCTTGACGCTGTTTTTTCTTCTTCCCAAGTTGACGATTGGTCGCATGGGCCATCTTCGAAGTCATACGCTCATCGACTAAAACCACCGGTAAGTCAAGCGCCGCTTCTAAGTCTTGTTTAAACTGCAAGCTGTGCTCCGCTTGGCTGCCCAGGGAGCCGTCCATGTTTTTTGGTAACCCTAACACGATGGTGGTGATTGGTTCGGCGTTTAAGATGGCTTTGATACGAACGATCAGTTCGCTCGCATCAAAAACATCAAAGCGAATGTTATCAAGCGGTCGTGCGAAGGTGTTTGACACATCTGAGATGGCCACACCACACGATTTGGACCCCAAATCTAACGCGATTGTCTTCATGATAGCACCGCCTTAATCTCAGCCTCAACCTCGTCGAGGTCTACCTCGGTTTTAATGCCGCCTTGAGCGAAATCTGGACGTCCACCGCCAGACCCACCAAACGCTTGTGTCACACGTTTTATGGTCTTTCCTGCGTGGGTGTTGCCGTCAGTTTTAGCCACCAACATCACCCCAGTTTTTAAAGGATTGATCAAGACCAACGTATGAAGGTTTCCTTCATCAAACACCCGGTCAGCTAACGCTTTAAAGGCTTTGGCTTCAAGCGTGGATGTGCGGGCGACCAATTGACGATCTTCAATCTGATCTAAAAGCGGTTGAAGATCTTGTGTGGCCTGTTGCGCTTTAAAATCAGCCAGCGCTTTATCGTAGACTTTCAAGGCTTGTTGGGCATCATGAACACACGCACGTAGGTTGATGACGTCTTGATACGACCCTTTAAGTGTCGGGAGTGTAGGAAACTCAAGGGGGTTTTTAAACCCAAGACGTAACGCTTCTTCTTGACGTTGATTGGCTTTATTTCTTAAAAGCTCGTACGAATCATATTGACCTTTCAAAAAGTCTTTCATGCGGCCAATACGATCCCCCGCCAAACCAGTGATGCGGTAGATGCCTGAACCTTTTGATTCGACAGAAACAATCGCATAGCGTTCAATCTCTTGCGTTTGTTTCACGTGGGTGCCCCCGCATAAGTCTTTGGTGACGCCCATGTCCACAAGCCGCACCGTGCTGGTGTATTTTTCACCGAATTCCGCAATCGCCCCAAGCGCTTTGGCTTCTTCGAGCGTCGTTTCATAAATTAAGACTGGGTAATTGGCTTGAATTTTATCGTTGGTGGTTTTTTCAATCGCTAAAATGGTGTCATCGTCGAGCAGTTCTAAATGGTTATAGTCAAAACGCATCGATTCAGGCCCCACTTGAGAGCCTTGTTGTGACACATGAGCGCCTAAATCCTCACGCAACGTATGAAACAACAGATGCGTCACAGAGTGATGTTTGAGTGTCGAATCCCGTAACGTTTGATCGACTTGAAGCGTGATCTTGTCCCCTAGGGCTAAATCATGATCGCCCAACACGTGCATCGTTTGACCGTTAGGGAGTTTAATCACATCGTCGACTTGATACACTTTATCGTTGTGTATGAGGACGCCTTGATCCGAAACTTGACCGCCACTTTCCGCATAAAACGGTGTTTCTTTTGTCACAACGCCTTGTTCATGCACAAAGATGACATCACTTTCACAGCTTAGTTGATCGTAACCGACAAAACGGCTGGACGTTTTAAACGCCAACAACGTTTCGTCTTGTTCGTGCATCGAGTGGGTGGTTTTACGGGCACTGCGCGCACGTTCTTTTTGTTCTTGCATCGCGACTTCGAAACCTGCTTTATCGACACTGACACCATAGGCTTGTGCGTATTCTTCTGTCAGTTCTACAGGAAAGCCATACGTATCATAGAGCATGAACGCCTCAGCCCCTGGTAGGGTGTTAGGGTGTTTTTCAATCAGCGAACTCACCATTTTTTCGCCTTGTGCTAAGGTTTCTAAAAACTTAAGTTCTTCTTTTTCAATGATCTGCTCAGTGAAGGCTTGTTGGTCACGCAGGTATGGATACGTTTCTTCCATCATCGTGACCACTGTTTCCACCAACGTCTTTAAGAAAGGTTTGTCAATGCCTAAGCTGCGGCCATGTTTAATGGCGCGGCGTAATAACCGTCTTAACACATACCCGCGGCCTTCGCTGGATAGGGTTGCCCCATCACTCACCGCAAAGACGACGCTGCGCAGGTGATCCGAAATGATTTTGAACGACGCTTGGCCTTCGTAAGGGACCTTTGAGAGGGTCTCAAGTGCTTCAATTAACGGATAAAACAAATCCGTTTCAAAGTTGGTTTCAGTGTTTTGTAAAATACAGGCCATGCGCTCTAAGCCCATGCCGGTATCGATGTTTTTACTAGGCAGTTCGGGATAATCTTCACGATTTAAGCCTGCTTTGGCGTTGAATTGACTGAAGACGATGTTCCATATCTCAATGTAACGATCATTTTCGATGTCATCACGGATGAGGGTCGTATCGCCTTCACCAAACGCCGCTCCGCGGTCATAGAAAATCTCCGTACAAGGACCACAAGGCCCTTCACCAATTTCCCAAAAGTTATTGTAAGATTCAATGATTCTTGAATCCTCAATGCCTAGGGCTTTCCACGCGGCTTTCGTTTCTTCATCGGTCGGGTACACCGTGTAATAAAGTTTATTCGGATCAAAGCCATAATACTTTGCATCGGTTAATAATTCATACGCCCAGGGTATGACCTCATTACGAAAATAGTCGCCAATTGAAAAGTTGCCGAGCATCTCGAAAAAGGTATGGTGACGGGCGGTTTGACCGACGTTTTCAATGTCGTTGGTCCGAATGCATTTTTGGGCATTGACCAGTCTTGGATGGGGGGGCACTTTTGAGCCATCAAAATAGCCCTTGAGTGGCGCCACACCCGCATTGATCCATAACAACGTCGGGTCGTTAATGGGCACCAACGATGCACTTTCTTCAATCTTGTGGCCTTTGTCTTTAAAAAACGTCAGCCATGTTTGTTTAATCTCATGTCCTCGCATTATGATTCCTCCTTGGTGGGAGCGTAAAAAAATCGCCCTTAAACAACTGTTAAGGACGATCGAAACCGCGGTACCACCTTGATTCTACTATGTAGCGCTTAAATGACGGTAACGACGTCTGACGGATGGGGTTAACCATCTCTTCAAAGGAGCGGATTTAGAGGTTTCATGTTTGTTTACACCGACCACAAACTCTCTATAATGAAGCCATCGAATCCATCTTTTTCAACGATTTAATTCATTATAAGCAATTCTTTCAAAGAATGCAAGAAAGACTACTCCACTGTATGTGCGCTAAAGACACTGTTAAACTGTCTTGCGGCGCGGATGAAAGTCGTGCATTTGGAAAGTTGTTTGAGGGTTGGGGCGCCCACATACGTGCAGGTGGAGCGTACGCCACCGAGGATGTCTTTGACCGTTGCGTGTAAATCCTCGCGAAAAGGAATCTCGACCGTGCGTCCTTCACTCGATCGGTAGTCGGCGACTTCACCAAAACGGCGTTTCATCGCTGTGTTCGAAGACATGCCATAAAAGAGCACCACGTGTTCTTCTTCAAGAATCGGTTTTTGGGTGCTCGGGTCAAGGTACGTGGTTTGTTTTAAACGCGTGATTTTATCCCCGCCACCTTCTTTATGACCCGCAAGCATCCCACCAAGCATGACAAAATCAGCGCCGGCACCAAAGGCTTTCGCCACATCGCCAGGACACGTACAACCACCATCAGAAATGATGTGTGCGCCAAGGCCATGGGCCGCATCGGCACATTCAATGATCGCTGAGAGTTGTGGGTAACCCACACCCGTTTGAATACGCGTGGTGCACACACTGCCTGGTCCAATACCAACTTTAACAATGTCGGCGCCTCTTAAAATGAGTTCTTGCGTCATATCCGCGGTCACCACGTTGCCCGCAATAATGGTGTGTTTAGGATAAAGTGCACGTACTTGCGCGACAAAATCACCAAACGCTTCGCTGTAACCATTGGCGACGTCAATACAGATGTATTGAACCTGAGGTTGCGCCGCTAAGATGCGGTTAAGATTCTCTAAATCGGCTTGTGACGTGCCTGTTGAGACGGCTAAATGTTGTGGGTTAAACGGTTGTGCTGCAAAATCTTCTGCCTCGTAGCGTTTGACTAAGCAGGTAAACAGTTCATGGTCAGCTAAGACGTTGGCGACCTCAAAGGTCCCCACGCCATCCATGTTAGCGGCCATGATGGGAATGCCGGTGTAGGTTTGAAGACTGTGTTTAAAGGTAAACGTCCGTCTTAAGTCAACCTCTTTTCGTGAGGTGAGGGTCGACCGTTTGGGACGAAATAAAACATCGGAAAAATCAAGCTTAAGATCACTTTCTAAACGCATACGTTACTCCTCCTTCATAAAATCATAGGGACTGATAGATTCGGTTGGTTCGCCTAAAGTATCAAAGGGAATGCTAGGGTCATCAATACGATGAGTGTCGATGGGGGGAAGACTTTCGGCCCATAAGGTAGGGGCTTCAGTGGTGCATTTCATGGTTAGTTTGGTTTGTCTTGGGGGGTCGTCAAAACGCAACGTTTGAGCAATGAGCGAAAGATCCCCACAGATAATTAAATGATCGGTCGCACGTGTGATAGCGGTGTAGATGAGTTTACGTTTAAGCATTACCCAGTAGGCTTTAAATAGTGGCATGATGACCACTTTAAAGCCACTGCCTTGGGCTTTATGAACACTGATGGCGTAGGCTAAACGCAATTGATCTAAATCGTCTTTTTCATAGTCGACAAAGATGCCTTGAAACGACACCGTGAGCGTTTGTTTGGTCTCATCTAACGCAACGACCAACCCTTGATCGCCGTTCATCACACCGTCGTCTGGACGATTGACGAGTTGTAGCACTTTATCGCCTAAAACAAACGTTTCATCAAAATGTTTAAGCGACTTTGAGGGATTCGGATGAAGATAATGTTGAATCGAAGCGTTAAAGGCATCAATGCCTAAAGGCCCTTTATATAACGGCACTAAGACTTGAATGTCTTGTTCGATGTCAAGGCCTTCATCAAGCCAATACTTTAAGATATTCAAGGTTCGTTCATGGACCTCATCGGGGCTTAATGGAATAAAGAATAAGCTTGGCTGAATCGTTTTTAGTGTGGGGCGTTCGCCTTCACGGATGGCTCTTGCGAAAGGAATGATCGGTGAATGTAAGGCTTGACGATGAATCGTGGAAAGCGTCACCACAGGCACATTGGCGGCCATTAAATCAAAGAGCACTTGACCTGGACCCACGCTTGGAAGCTGGCCATCGTCGCCGACAAACACCACGTGGGCATCGTCTGGTAAGGCGTCTAATAAAGCGGCGGCTAAGAGCACATCAATCATGCTGGCTTCATCGATAATAAAGAGCTTACCTGGTGCGGGGTGATGACGATCGTAAGTGTATTGAAGGTCATGTTTATATCCCAAAAAGCGGTGAATCGTGGTTGCTTCGACGCCCGTAGCTTCGGCTAGACGTTTGGCAGCTTTGCCGGTGGGAGCCATGAGTTTGATGTGGGTGGTGAGTGCTTGGTCTTTGATGTCATGAAGATGTTTGTAGACTTCAATGAGACCTTGAACAAGCGTTGTTTTGCCGGTGCCTGGTCCACCGTTTAAAATGGTGATGCGTTGTTTTAAGAGTTGTTTTAACGCCATCGTTTGACTGGCCGTATAAATGACGTCTGTTTGAATCTTTTCAAAGGCTTCTAAAAACGCGTCTTCTTCTAACTCGAGGGTGTCACTGGCCAGGTGCTTGATGACCTTGGCGATGCGCTGTTCACTCTGATAATACACCGGCAAGGTCAACATCTCATCGTCTTTAATGACCTGACGGGTTTGTTCAAGATGTTTGAAGTGTTGCCACAAGGCTTCACGTGAGACAGAGACATCATCACTGGCTAAGCGTTCAAGCATCGTATCGAGTAAGGTGTCAATTTTGAGATGAGTATGACCATAACGGTGAGCCTCTTGACGCATTTCATGCATGATATAAGCACGTAAACGCCGGGGATCGTCAGACGCCATGTTAAACCGTTTCGCGATCACATCCGCGCGTTCAAAGCCAATGCCAGGAATGTCTTCAATCAGCTGATAAGGATTTTTCTTCACTCGGTCATACGCTTCGTGTTGGTACGTTTTTAAGATTGTATTAATGAGCTTTGGACTTAAGCCAACATCGTAAAAAGCGATGCGCTGTGCTTCGTCTTGATGATGGGCTTTAAGCGTTTCAATAAACTGCTCAGAATCTTTGAGCTTGAGTCCTTTAACGTCATGAATTTTTTCAGGGTCTTTCGTGAGTGTTTCAATCGTTTTATCTTTGAAAGTCTGTACAATTTTTTGAGCAGTGACTTTGCCTACACCTTTAAAAAGGTCGCTGGATAAATATTCTACTAATCCTTCTTTTGAGTAAATCGCTTCTTTTTCATAGCGGGCAAAGGCGAATTGTGTGCCGAATTTAGGATGTTCAACGAGCGCGCCATAAAGCGATAACCGTTCCCCCTTTTGAGGGTTCAAAAGTGTCCCGACTGCGGTCAGTTGCGTTTGTTTGGTTAACCACAAAGATGGACTTGGTTGTGTCCCATCCAGGGTTAAACGAACGACCGAATAGCCGTTGTCTTCGTTATGGAAGGTGATGGTTTTGATGGTGCCTGTAACTTTTAACTCCATGGTAAAACCTCCCGTTCGCATTATAGCACACTCCGCAGGTTTATGACGCGACAATTGGTCACAAAATGAGCATAAAAAACACGCTTTGATCGTTTGATCAAAGCGTGTGGGTTAGCGCATCGCTTTTTCGATGTCTTTGACGTCTTTGATGATGGCTTTTGATAGGTTCTCATAGCCATCTTCAGTGACTAAAATGTCGTCTTCAATGCGGACACCAATGCCTTCAGCACTGACGTACAGTCCAGGCTCAATGGTGATGACCATGCCCGCTTCTAAAGGTTGATGATAAAGACCAACATCGTGCACATCAAGGCCTAAGAAATGGCCGATGCTGTGATAGTAGACGTGTAAAATGTCTTCTTCTTTTTCGATTAACTTTAAAGCCACGGCGTGTTTGGCTAAGGCGTCTTTCGCAAACGCGTTGAGTTCACTCCAAGTGACCCCAGGCTTGACCATTTCAACGGTCCGTTTGTTCACGTCTAAGACCGCTTCATAGATTGCTTTTTGACGGTCTGAGTACACACCACTGATGGGGTAGGTGCGAGAGATGTCGGCCGCATAGTTTTTGTTTAAAGCTCCTAAATCTAATAACAACATCCCATCTTTAGGTAAGGGTTGATTGTTATGATGATAATGAAGCACCGTCGCATTGGCGCCAGAAGCCGCAATGGTGTCAAACGCATTGCCAGAAGCACCCGCTAAAGTGATCGCATAATTAAACTCCGCTTCGATTTGATGTTCATTATCCCGTGTTTTTAAGGTGCTTAAGACGCGTGTGAGACCTTCATTCGTCATCGCGATGGCGTCTTTTAAAAGCGTCAGTTCTTCTTCAGATTTAAACATTCTTAGATAGGCTAAGTGTTCATTAAGATTTTTGTTTTTTAGCTCAGGGTAGTTTTCTTTTAAGTGACCAAAGGTGTGTAAGGCTTGAGGTTTTTGGTCTGCTTTCACGTGATACAAATCAAGATAAAGCGTTTGTGGCACCACACCAAAGGGTGACCGTGCATAGTTCATCATTTGATTAAAGGTCGCTTCAAAGTTTTCTAAATAACGCATCGATGAGACTTCGATGCCACTTTTTTCATGCGCTTCGTCTTTGGTGATGCGCGCCCCTTCCCATTTGATGATAAAATCCGTATTTTCTTCTAAAAATAAGTAGGTTTGGCTGTCTTTTTCGCCTTTAATAAGCATCAAGATAAGATTGGGTGCATCGATGCCTGTCAAATAATAAAAGTTTCGATTGACACTAAAGGTAAAGTATTGATCAAGCGATTTGTGGGGTGCTTGACCAGAATGTAACAGGGTGATGCTGTGGGGTTCGACACGATCTAGGTAGGCTTGCCGTGCGTTTATCGCATGTGTTTTCATATTTTCACCTCACAACCATTATAACAAAGATTGATGAAATTGAGCGTCCTTTCGTGCTATAATGTCTTTCGGAGGTGTGTCTTATGAAATTTTCAGAGTTTCCTTATGAACGGCCTTTATTAGAAGACTATCAAGGTCGCTTCGAAACGTTATTATCCGCCTTTATTGAGGCACCCAGTGCTCAAACACAATTAGAAGCAATGGACGAAATCAATGAACTTCGCAGTGAATTTTCAACGCTCAGTACTTTAGTCAGCATCCGTCACAGTTTGGATACCAAAGACACGTTTTACAGTGACGAACAAGATTACATGGATCAAGTAGGTCCTCAGTTCGAAGCCCTACAACAACGCTTCTACCAAGCACTCATCGAGGCTTCTTTCATTGAAGAGTTAAAGAGTGAACGTGGCGAGTTATTATTTGACATCGCCAAACAATCGCTCTCCACGTTTGATGAGAAAATCATTCCCCTGTTACAAAAAGAAAATAGTTTAAGTACTGAATATGGTAAACTGCTCGCCAGTGCAGAAATCCCTTTTAAAGGTGAAACCTATGCGATCAGTCAAATGGCCCCTTTCATGCAAGACAAGGACCGGACGACACGCAAAGCCGCCGCGGAAGCCTTGTTTGGCTTTTATGCGTCTGAAGAAGCCACCATCGATCGCATCTATGATGACCTTGTGAAAGTCCGCACAGAGATTGCTAAAGCGTTAGGCTATGAGACGTTTACAAAGCTTGGCTATGCCCGTATGGGACGGTTAGATTATGACGAAAACGATGTGAAGGTCTTCCGGGATCAAGTGAAAGAAACACTTGTGCCAATGGCAATGACCCTTCACGAACGTCAAGCCAAAAGACTTGGCATTGCCCCTCTTAAATATTACGATACGTCGCTTAAGTTTCTCAGCGGAAACGCGACGCCAAAAGGCGATCAAGAAACACTCGTCAAAGCAGCCGCTGAGATGTATAAGCAAATGTCCCCGGAAACCGACCAGTTTTTCACGCTCATGCAAGACCGTGAACTGATGGATTTGGATGCTCGTAAAGGCAAACATGGGGGTGGGTATTGTGCGCCCTTAAGCAAGTACAAAGTCCCCTTTATTTTTGCGAACTTTAATGGCACCAGTCATGATGTTGATGTCTTAACACACGAAGCAGGACATGCTTTCCAAATGTATTCAAGCGCACACCATCCGGTGCCTGAGTATCATATGGCCACCTATGAAGCTTCGGAGATTCATTCCATGAGCATGGAGTTTTTCGCTTGGCCCTGGATTCAAAGTTTCTTTAAAGAAGACACCGATAAATACAAGTTTACCCATGTCGCGGGGAATGTGGCGTTTATTCCTTATGGATGTCTCGTTGATGAATTCCAACATGAAGTCTACAACAACCCTGAACTGACCCCAAAAGAACGTCGTGCTTTATGGGCAAAACTCGAAAAAGAGTATTTACCGATGCGCGATTATGATGGTCATACTTTCTTAGAAAATGGTGGCTACTGGTTCGTCCAAAGCCATATCTTCCAAGTGCCTTTTTACTACATTGATTACACTTTAGCCCAAGTCAGTGCGATGCAATACTGGGCATGGATGCAAGACGATTATGATTCGGCTTGGCAAAGTTATTTAAAACTTTGTAAAGCAGGAGGCACAAGAACATTTACTGGTTTACTTAAGTATGCGGGTCTTGACAGCCCCTTTGTTGATGGCACGATGAAAAAGATTCTTCCCACCATTGAAACCTATCTCAACAGCGTCGACGATCAAGTCTTATAACGTAAAAGCAATCCCCCGTTTTATGCAAGGGATTGCTTTTTTTATGGTCTCGTAATATCGATCACTTGGATGCGTCCTCTATACAGACGCGCATGGACTAAAATCGGTTGACGGTCAAAGGATAAATCACCTTCATTGACAAAATTAAGTGAACTGTTAAACGGGGGAAGATTAAAATCAAGGTCGATGCCAATCAGTGGTGGGGTCTCAACACTCGAACGATAATCATAGTTTAAGATGTGTGAGTGCACTTTTAGATAGTGCCCATCCGCTGGTGGACTTAACGATAAAAAGGTGCTTGAGACTGTGTGATCAGGGTGACGACTGATGTGTAAATAAAGCGTCACACCTTCTAAACGGAACAAAGGGCCGAAGCCATCAAAAGCAGCTTGTTGCGCTTCATAAATCGCGATGATTTCAGGATCAATATTATCTAACGGTACGGTTTCGATCGCCAACTGATACTGAATCAAGGAGCCATCGATGTTTCGGTTTGACGCAAACCCTTCGGCTTCAAAGATGACGGGGTCACCGAGCGTGCGTACGGTGAGGGCTGGCAGAGCCAGCGAACCGATCAAGATTAACAAAGCCACAAAACTTATTCCGAGTTTCCCTAAGGGGTGTTTCCATAGTTTAAGCATGTTCTTCACTCGCTTTACGAAGTCGTTCAATCCAATAACCTAACCCTAAGATTAATAAACCACCAACGATAAAGAACGCGGCACGAGGTAAGAAATCAAAGAAGCTATCAAAGTAAAAACGCATGATTAACGCTGAGATGGTAATTAACGGGACGACTTGACGTTTAGATACCAGTGCAAAGGAATAGACCACAAACGCTAAGGTAAACGGCACACTCACAAACTGACCACGATCGATAAACGCGAGTTCCTGCCAAAGGTTTGGGAAGCTTAAAGAGAACCCTGCGACCCCCATGTTTATGAACCCGACCAATCGGAAGGTGTCGCGATTGAGGTCGTGAGGGACATGAGCTAATAAGAGCCCAATCGTGAAGACCGATAGACTAATGATGGGCGGTGGTACGTCGAAGTAGTTAAGTGTATAGACGACAAAGAAGGTCATGAGTCCGAGTGTCGCAAAAGACACGACTTTACGATAATTAAAGTAGTAGTTTCCGCCAAAGAAGCTGACGATAAGCGCAAACAATTGAACAAAGATAAACTCATCAAAGCTGTTGAATACAAACAGTAACGCTAAGACGTGCGCTGCTAAGAATAATAACAAATCTTTTTGTAAACTTGAGAGCACCAATGCCCCTAAAGCCCATACAAAGAATAGGGTGTTGGTTTGGATGTTAAAGTTAAACCCGAGATTAATAAGGAACAGTGAGGCCCCAAAAATCAAGGTGGCTAAATAAAGAAACGCTTGGGAGGTGATGGGGCGAGACGCTTTTAAGATAAAGCTAATAGACATACTTAAAGCAAGGAAGAAAAATAAAACACTTAACTGCCCTAACGCCGGAATGGCCGACCAGTTGCTGACAATAATCAACAAAATCCCTAGCCCAATCAAAATCGAGCCAATGGTCACTAAAACACGTATAAAATCCAACCCTTGCGAGGGTTCATAATAGGTCAAGATGTCTTTTTTCTGTGTTTCTTTCAGTAAACCGCGATCGACATTTTCTTCTAACGTTTCCGTTAAGAAATGAAATTCTTTACGCGAGAGTTTCTTCTTCATCGTCATCTCTCCTTCTTAAGACTTCTAAATGTTCATCAACTTGGTGTTTATCAAAGCTGCTAAGCCAGCGAAAGCCATTGCCGTCGATGAGGCGATAATGGTGCGATAAGATATTTTTTTGGATTTTGAATTTGCCGTGTTGTTCCACGGTTTTCCAAAACATTTTCCCACCACCGGTCATTTTTTGTGGCAACATCATATCTTGAAACGCAACCGCATCCACCACATGCACTGGGTCATCGCCCAAGGTCATTTGTAAGACCTCACTTTTACGAAACAACGCACACACACAGACCGCGGTAGCCCATGAGGCTTGCATACGCTCTTTTTCAATTTGCACGAGCGTTTTTTTTGAGATGCCTATGGCTTCAGCCATCTTGTCTTGTGATAAATGGTATTCGTTGCGTAACAAGCGTAATTTGTCAGACACTAACGCGACGAGCTTATGTTTGTCCATAAGCCACCTCCTTATAGTGTAATTTTACACTATATGAGTAAAAATGTAAATAAAAACCACCGCGAACGGTGGTTACGTAGTCAATAAGATGGTAAGATACCCGATAATCTGTGATAAAACTAGAAAGGCGACCCCTGCAAAGGGGAACACCGCGTAATGACGTTTGGTGTTAAACATCAATAAAACACCTATCGGAAAGCCAATCATTGGAAACACATACGAAAAAGGCGCTGAAAGAATCAAAAGGGCATAAATGATGATCTTTAAAACGATTTTTTCAGGCATGGATTTTTTACGCGTTTGGACGTTTGGCACTCGGTAAACGTCTTTTAAGTTATGTGAGTTGTCAGTCATCTTATCACGTCCTTTGACTAAGTTTAACACACTATTTAGACACTGAAAAGACAAATAAAAAAACCCTCCCGTCAGGAAGGGTTTCGTTCTTAAAGGGTGCCTAAGTAAGCGATGGAACGAACCATTTGAGCAACGTAGCTCATTTCGTTGTCATACCACGTTAAAATCTTAACGAGTTGTTTTCCATCGACGTCTAAAAGCGACGTCATTTGTGCATCGAAGAGTGAGCCATAAGCCATGCCGATGGTGTCGCTTGAAACGACAGGATCTTCAGTGTAGCCTAAAGTTTCATTCGCAGCCGCTTTTATCGCAGCGTTGACTTCTTCAATAGTAACTTTTTTGTCAAGCTCAACAACTAAATCTACCGCAGAACCAGTGACCGTAGGTACACGAAGGGCCATACCATCTAAACGGCCTTTAAGGTCTGGTAACACTTTACCAACGGCTGCTGCAGCACCCGTAGTGGTTGGCACGATGTTTTCAGCAGCCGCGCGAGCGCGACGGGCATGAATGCCTTTAGGGTGAGGTCCATCTAAGGTGTTTTGGTCATTGGTATACGCATGGACCGTCGTCATGAAGCCTTTGACAATGCCAAACGAATCATGTAACACTTTAGCGACTGGCGCTAAACAGTTGGTGGTACAAGACGCTGCTGAAATGACCGTTTCAGAACCATCTAAGATGTCGTGGTTGACATTGTAGACGATGGTTTTGATGTCGCCTTTTGCGGGTGCTGATACGACGACTTTACGAGCGCCTGCGGTGAGGTGTTTCCCTGCGGATTCTTGTGATGTGAAGAACCCTGTGCATTCTGCGACAACGTCCACACCAAGTGCTTCCCAAGGTAAGTTCACAGGATCTTTTTCTGCAAAGATTTTAACTTCTTTGCCATCAACCACAATGGCATCTTTCGTGAATGAAATACTGTCTTGTTTGTACTGGCCCTGAGCGGTGTCGTATTTAAGTAAATACGCTAAACTCTCCGCATCGGTTAAATCGTTGATCGCGACGATATCAAACTGTGGGTCATCAAACATTTGACGGAAGGTCAAACGCCCAATACGACCAAACCCATTAATTGCAATTTTTAAAGCCATGTCTTTAGTTCCTCCTCATTTTTTATGACATCTATATTATAACTAATGCTCGCTTCAAATACAACTAAAGCCCGTAAGGGTAACCGTTTTCTTTACCCAAACACTCCCTTAATATCGCAAACTTAGTGCCTTTTCTCACTGAATAACTTAAAGGTTCCACTAAGAAGCTACAGCGTCGCATAAAAAGCCATAAAAAAGCCACCGGTAAACGGTGGCTAAACGCACATTTAAGCGTTGTTTTGTTCTTTCTCTTTTAGCTCAGAAAAATATTGTTCTAACGCATGAAGGTAATCGCAATCTTCTCCATTGTCGCATGTCGTGCACATAATGATTTCACGAAGACGTTTAGGAATAAAGGTACGAATTTCATCTTCATTGTAACCCACTTGCATTTTATTGCCTTCAATGATGATGGGGCGTCTTAACACACTTGGGTTATCGATGATGAACTGTACGAGTTCTTTCATACTCATTTCTTCAAGGTCAAGGTTTTGATCTTGGAAAACTTTTGAGCGTGTCGAAATAATGTCTTCAAAACCATTCTCAGTGTTTTTGAGCATGGCCATGATATCATCACGTGTCAATTTAATGTTGAAGATATTTTTCTCGCGATACTCGATGCGATGTTCTTCAAACCATTTCTTTGCTTTGCGGCAGGAAGAACAGCTTGGAGTGGTATACATTTGAATCATGGGGCTTCCTCCTCTTCGATACAAATAGTTATTATCTTAAACGAAATGGAATTGTGACATATAGTCACTATACCATAATTTAGAAAAATTACAAATAAAAATTACTTCGAATTTAAATGAAAGTGTTTGCATCGAATCTTTGGTGCTGTGTGCTATAATGATTTACGTCATTATAACATAAGGAGGTCCACAAATGAAATGGGATTTAGAAAAACTTTTTGACACTCAAAAGAAATGGGAAGAGACTTTTGAGGATATCAAAAACGCCTTACCTAAGGTAAAAAGCTTTGCTGGGAAGCTCTCAAATTTTGAATCATTCAAAGCGTATTATGCCCTGCAAGACGATCTTTCTGTCAACCTTTATAAAGTCTTTCAATACGCGCAGCTACACAGTCATTTGAACCTAAAAGATGTTCAAAGAGCGTCTAAGGTTCAAGAAGTTATGTATATTTTGAACCAGTTTCAACAGGCTACGGCGTTTGCTTCACCTGAAATACTTGCGATTGGTGAAAAGACTGTCATGTCATTTGTTGAACGTGACCCTCTATTAAAGAATTATCGCTTTCCATTGCAAAAACTATTCCATCAAAATGAGCACGTCTTAGATGCACAGCAAGAGACGCTGCTTGCGAACTTTGCTCAAGTCACCAGTGCTGGGTCTAAACTGCACAGCGCGTTAAGTGTGGCCGATAACGGACCAAAAGAAGTTACCCTAGCTTCTGGTAAAGTCATTCAAGTCACCAGTGGAAACTATCGCTCATATCTTTCCGACTTAGAAAACCCAGACGACCGCGAAGCCGTTTTTAAAGCGGTCTTCTCTCATTACGATGAGCGCAAACACACGTACGCTGAGATTTATAACGCCGTCTTGCAAGCGGATGTGGCGCGGATGAAGTCTCGCCATTACGATTCTTCCTTAGAGTCTTACTTATTCTCAAACAATATTGATAAAGACGTGTTTTATAACATTTTAACAGTGGCCAAAGAAAACACCGCACCCTTAAAACGTTATTATGAACTACGTAAAAAAGCGCTTGGCCTTAAAGAGCATCGGACGTTTGATCGTTTTATGCCATTAGCCAAAGCCAAAAGCAAATTTAGCTATGACGAAGCGAAAGCCTTGTTCTTTGCGTCCATCGACCACTTAGACGATGATTTTAAAGCGAAAGCACAAGATGCGTTAGCTGATGGGTATGTCGACGTTTATGAGAAAGATGGGAAAGTCACAGGCGCCTATTCTTGGGGCGCACTCAATGAACATCCTTATATTTTGATGAACTATGACGATACGTTAAACAGTGTCTTTACCCTAGTTCATGAAGCGGGTCATGCGATGCATTCGCTTTGGGCCAAAGAGCATCAGCCCGTGGCGACACAAAACTATACGATTTTTGTCGCTGAAATTGCTTCGACGTTTAATGAACATCTCTTACTGGATTACATCATCGCCAACAACGAAGGATCAAAAGAAGATAAAATTGCGCTTTTACAACAGTCCATTGACGATATTATGGGCACCTTCTACCGTCAAGTGCTCTTTGCAGCTTATGAAGATGAAGCCCACAAACTCGCTGAACAAGGTAGCCCGATTACCCATGAATCATTAAGTAACATTATGATCGATCTCTATCAACATTTCTATGGCATTGACATTTCTAAAGAGCCTGGTCAACAATATGAGTGGGCCTACATTCCACATCTTTTCAACACTCCATTTTATGTCTATCAATACGCCACAAGCTTTGCCGCTAGCTTAAAACTCTATGAGCTTGTCAAAGAAAATCCAAGTAACATTGAAAAACATAAGCAACTCTTAGCCTCAGGCGGCAGTGAATGGCCGATTGATCAAGTCAAAAAAGCCGGCATTGATTTAACCAAGAAAGATGCGTTTACCGCCGTGGTTGAAAGACTTAACACGCTTTTAGACGCCTTAGAGCTTGCATTAGACGCTTAAATTTAATACAATACAGCTAACACATTGACAAAGGAAGAGTAACGGATAAAACAAAGCGAGTTTAGGGTGGTGTAAGCTAAACATTTCCGTGAATGGACCTTTTGAGTGGTGCTAATCCCACCCGTATCTCGGCGTTAACGAGTCAGTGATAAAGTAAGGTGGTACCGCGATCATTCGCCCTTAATCTTAGATTAGGGGCGTTTTTTATTTAAGGAGGAACGTTTATGAAACACATCGTCTCAGTCATTAAACCCAGTGGGGATCTCAACTTAGGCACCTATCTTGGTGCCATCAAAAATTTTGTTGGGCTGCAAGAAGCTTATCAAGACCATCACTTCTTCTTGTTTATTGCCGATTTACATGCCATTACTGTCAAACAGGACCCGCAAAAACTCAAAGCAGCCACTAAAAGCTTGGCCGCGATGTATCTGGCTTGCGGACTCAAAGAAGAACGACTTTCTTTGTTTGTTCAATCTGAAATTCCTGCTCACGCACAGATGAATTATTACTTACAAACGTTTGCGTACATGGGTGAACTTGAACGCATGACCCAGTATAAAGACAAAGCACAAAAACAAGAATCCGGCGTCAGCAGTGCTCTTTTTACCTACCCTGTGCTCATGGCGGGGGATATTTTACTTTATGATGCGGAGTATGTCCCTGTGGGGGACGATCAAAAACAACACCTTGAACTCACGCGTGATTTGGCCATTCGCATCAACAACCGTTTTGGCGATCTTTTTACCATTCCCAAACCCATCATCCCTAAAGTAGGGGCGCGCATCATGGGTTTACAAAACCCCACCAAGAAAATGTCGAAA
>SKKW01000107.1:0-6491 GCA_007123535.1 Candidatus Izemoplasma sp.
CTTCAGCGGTGATGTCTACGAAATCCGTATACTCTTCTCCGTCAAACAGTAACATCGAACGCATCACGCGGATGTCATAGTCGTGTTTAATGTAATCAATGCCTGAGTTCCCACAGACAATAACGCCAAGTTTACTCATAAAGACCTCCATAATATTTTTTTTTTATAATCAAAATAACGACACGCTTAGTATACGAAATAGATGTCGCTTTGTCAATGGAAACCCTTATGCTGCTTGGTTTTGTTGGCGCATGTCTTCTAACATGAACTGTGCGGCTTCTTTACCGGTGCCCATCGCTAAAATGACCGTCGCCGCTCCACTCACAACATCCCCACCTGCATACACATGAGGAATCGAGGTTTGATGACGCTCATCCGTCAGAATGCCTCCCCAAGAAGCCGTGTTTAAATTGGCGGTGTTGTCTTTTAAAATCGGGTTTGGTTTTTGGCCAATCGCCATGATAAGCGTATCAATCTCAAACGTCTCATAGGTATTTGTACCCACAGGTCTTCTACGTCCTGAATCATCGGGTTCACCAAGCGTCATGATTTCAACCTTGACACGTTTGATTTCATGGTTTTCCCCGATGAGTTCTACGGGGTTTCTTAACAGATGAAACGCAATGCCTTCATCTTTGGCATGATGAATTTCATCGAGTCTTGCAGGAAGTGACGTTTCATCACGCCGATAAATGATTAAGACACGTTTGGCGCCCAGACGTTTCGCGGTACGTGCCGCATCCATCGCCACGTTGCCCCCGCCCACGACCGCCACCGTGGGACCGAGTTTAACAGGCGTGATCGACGTCGGGATGGCCCGTGCACGCATCAAGTTCACTCGGGTTAAAAACTCATTCGCAAAATAAACACCATTAAGATTCTCACCAGGAATACGCATCCCGGTGGGCAAGCCGGCGCCTGAGCCAATAAAGATGCTTTGATAGCCCATCTCAAAGAGTTGATCGATGGTGATCGATTTTCCGATGACGGCGTTTTTAACAAACGTCACCCCTTGTGCTTTAAGCGCTAAGACTTCGCTTTCCACGATGTCTTTGGGCAAACGAAAATCGGGTATGCCATATTGAAGGACGCCACCAAACTTGTGAAGCGCTTCATAAATGGTGACCTCAACCCCCTGTGCGACCAGCGCCGCAGCGCACGCTAATCCTGCGGGGCCACTGCCTACGATGGCGGCTTTAAAAGAGGTTTTAGGTTTTGGTGTGGGTTTCACTAAGCCGTGTTCACGACCATAGTCGCCGACAAAACGCTCAAGCGCACCAATCGCCACGGGTTGATGTTTGATGCCTAAAATACAAGCCCCTTCGCATTGGCTCTCTTGAGGACACACACGCCCACAAATAGAGGGCAATATATTGTCTTTATAAATGGTTTCAAACGATTGTTCTAACGCCCCTTCAAGCAGCTGCTTGATAAACAATGGAATGTTCACATTCACAGGGCAATGCATCACACATTTGGGCGTTTTACAATCGATGCAGCGTTTTGCTTCCGCTATCGCCTCGTCATATGAATAGCCAAGCGCGACTTCTAAAAAGTTTTGATTGCGCGTCTGAGCGTCTTCCGTACGCATTGGTGTTCGATATGGTTTAATCATGTGTTTTTACCCCAACTAAGCACGCATGTTCTTCTTTTTTGTAGTAGTTTTGTCTGGCATGAAGTTCTTTAAAATCCACCGCTTCACCAGGAAAATCAGGCCCATCAATGCAGGCAAACTTGACTTGATCGCCAAGCGTCACACGACAGTTGCCGCACATGCCTGTGCCATCGATCATGATCGGATTAAGTGAGACATCGATGCTTTTATGATGGTCTACCGCCAAATCACGGACAGCTTCCATCATTAAAACAGGCCCAATCGCAATCACGTGATCAATGCTTTGATCGTCTCTCAGTAAAGGCGCTAAAGCATCGGTCACACGTCCATGGATGCCTTCACTGCCATCGTCGGTTGCGACGATTAAACGATCCACAAAATCGTAGTGATCTTTTAATATCACATGATCTTTCGTGCGACCCCCTAAGATCAGCGTGGTGTGCGTGCCTTGTTGGTGATAGCTTTTAAGCTGCGGCAGTAATGGCGCAGCCCCCACACCCCCAGCCACACCCACGACATGTTTCTTATCTTTTAAGTGCGCCGCTTGACCAAGCGGACCGACAAAATCTTCAATCGTGTCGCCCACATCAAGGAAGCCAAGCTGTTGTGTAGCTTGTCCCATTTTTTGATAAATAATCGTGACATGATTCTCTTCTAGTGCCGCAATCGTTAAGGGAATCCGTTCGCCTTCTTCATCCACTCTCAGAATAACAAAGTGGCCTGGTAAGGCGTTTTTTGCGACCAGTGGTGCGTCAATCACCATCAGGTCTACGTCGTTGTTTAAGGATTTCTTGTCTAAAATCTTGTACATAGTCACCTCGTAAAAGTAAAGCGTTTTCATTCCAAGCCCATTATAACAAAAAAATCACGCCTGTGCGTGATTATTTTGGTTGAATGATTAAAATAGTTTCCCCTTGATTCATTGTCAACTTTCGGCGGACCAAACGCTTAGAGCGAAGTTCTTTGGGATCTCGCACCATCGCCCTGATCGCATCCCCGTGTTGGAAGCCATGGATGACACGAATGCTGGTGACATGTTGATCCGCACTGGCGATCAATCGCTCAAGTTGTTTTTTTGCTTCTAAGACGGTGAGTCCGTGTGCATCAAAGCTTAGTTCCATAAAACCGCTCCTTGTACGTTGATGGTTCAGAGGGCCGTCTTTTTGGGCCCCATTGCTTAAGATAGTTTTTTAACCACCGATCGATGTCAGCGTCGCTTTTAAGGGTGTTTAGAATGGTTTCATTGAGATCAAAACTAAAGGGACAACTCGTAATGCAAAGTGAACAATCCGTGCCCCCTTTTTGAAACATCACAAAACACCGATGTTCATCAAATTGCTGCATCTCACTGTTATGTCTTTGATGAGGTTTAATCGCTTGAGTCGGACAGTTCATTAAACAAAGCGCACAACGGTTACAAAAACGTCTCACATCAAATTTGGGACGTGTGTCAACGTCTAGTGGCGCGGTGGTTAAGACCGCGTTTAAACGCAGGCGATTACCAAACTTAGGATGAATGATGTGATTGGCCATGCCCACAGTGCCAAAATGATGTTTATGGGCTAAAGGCACTAAAGGCAACTCATAATATTCACGGTGTTGCGCTAACGCCTCATACCCATGATCTTTCAGCACTTTGGTGAGTTTAAACGCCATTTTAGCAACGTTTGAATATTGACGCATCGTTTCAATGAGCGATTCGACAAACGGCGCTTGTTTGATGGCTGTCTCATCGAGCTCTGTGGCGTAAAGTATCGCGTGCGTATATTTGGGTTCAATGGGAAGATTGTTAAGATCGAGGTGTATGCTTTCTTTGACGGTGCCATGATGTGAGTAATAATCACGCTTGTTTAAAGGCACCACCATCACATCCAAAGCGCCTTCGTCATCAAGCAACGTTTTAAGCGCTTGGGTACGGATGGGTTTGGGTGTTAATGCGACTGGATAGGCGACACTTTCATGGTGCGCATGCGTAAGCCAAACGTCTTCTTGATGCACATAATCAAGCACTGACTGTTTCACGTCACTTGGCAACTTTAACGCATGTTTAAAATCGCCCCCACGAAACGCATCGTCAAGCGTTTGAAGATCTGGATGTTGTTGATAGTAACGCGTGTAAGCGTCACTGTTTATCTCTAACCCTAAGCGGGAAAAGAAAGTGTCTCGTTCATCTCTCATGACTTTATTCTAACAAAAAAGCGCTTCAAAAAGAAGCGCTATTTACGGAATGGGGCGTTGTCTAATTGGTCTAAATTGAGCGCTCTTGAGAGGTCCCCTTTCGCAATCTTTAAAATGGTATGAAACACATCCTCAATCATCATCTGGGTTGAGCGGTCGGTGAAGCCCGCCACGTGCGGACTCATGACGACGTTGTCTAACGTTTCTAAGGGTGTGGTGGTGGGGGAGGTTAATGTGGCGTCTTTAGGGTAGTGATACCACACATCTGAAGCGAACCCTTTGGTTTCACCGCTTAATAAACTTTCATAAAGTGCGGCTTCTTCGACAATGGGGCCTCTTCCGACGTTGATGAGGTAGCCATTAAGTTTGCTTAAAACGGTCGCATTGACGGTGTGACGCGTGCTTTGTGTGAGCGGTGCCGCCACGACTAAGATGTCTGAAACGTCCGCAAGGGTTTCTAAATCTGGCACCAAATCGGCGTCTTGATAGTCTTTTTGACGGTCAATGGTGACGACGGTTTTTGCTAATGGACGCACATAGTTATGAAACGCCCGGCCAATCGCACCGTAGCCATAGATGCCCACGGTTTTATTTTGGATGGTGACCCAAGGGATGCGTTCTTCATTAAAGCGGTTCGACCAGTCGCCGCCTCTGAGTTTTTCATGCATCGAAGGAATTTTTCCTAAAAGAGCGAGTGTGAGCGCAAGCGCTCTTTCTGCGACAAACACGCTGTGAACACTCGTGTTAAAAAGCTTGAGTCCTTTGGCTTTTAAAAGATCGATGTCGATGCCGTTATGGCCTGTAAAAGGGATAAAAACAACTTGGTGAGCGTCATGGTAATCTTTTTCCGTGTAACGCCCCGTAATCACACACGTGGCGTCCTTTTTGTCTGTGAGTGTTAAGTCGGGATAGTCTTTTAACGCCTCTAAGTAGCGAGGGTCTTTTAGATAGATGTTCATAGGGTCACCTTCTTTAATGTGATGATTTTTTGGTGGTCGGTATGAAGCATGGTCAAACCATATCGCTCAGCTAACGCTTCAAAGGATTTGAGATGATAAAAGACGACATGGGTCGCGTCACGTTTATACCACCACGTGAGATAGTCTTCATTAGACCTCGGGACAAATGAGGTCATCACCGCTAGGATGCCTTCAGGCTTGAGCGCTTGAGCTAACGTTTGAAAGACCTTGTTCGGATCAAAGACGTGTTCTAACACTTCTGTGAGGGTAATGAGGTCATACTTTTTGTTAAGTAAGGCTTCATTTGGGGCGTAAAAGGGATCGTAATTAGAGACATCAAACCCACGTTCTTTTAACAGTGCCCCTAAGACGGGCCCTGGCCCACAGCCATAATCAAGCGCACTCCCTTCTTCGATAAAAGGTTTGACGGCTTGATCCATAAAGGTGGTTAAATACTGCACATACCCTTCATTATCTATAGTGTTGTTGTGCGTATCATAACGCGCTTTTTCAAGGGTGCTTGAGAGATAGACCTTTGGGTCTTTAAAGACCGCGTGGCACGCTTGACAGCGCCACGCGGTTTGTTTTAACCATTCATCATAAAAGGCGGTGGTTTTGTGGCCGCAAAAGGCACACTTATTCACTGCGTTTACGACGTCCTAAAAGAATCTGTTTGACCGCAATGATGCACGCTAAATTTAACAGGGGTTTGCGGTCCTCTCTTAAGGTAATTTCATAGAGCCGATCAGGATCCGCTTCCTTAGCAACCAGACTGACCACTTGTTCTTGGTCTTTGATGAACTCAACCGTCGAGCCATCGGTTTCGACGCGATAGATTTCACCTGAGGGAAACGTGACTAACATGCCTTTATTCGCAAGGTTACGTACGATGTACGCTTGAATGTCTTGACGGCTGGCACCGGTGAGTACGTAGGTGTTTTTAAAGCCAAACGCAAACGTCTTTTTAACCCGGTACATCTCCTCGTCGCTCCAGTCTTTAAAGGTGAGTAGCTTTAAGCCATGGAAAAAACTGCCTTTGACTTTGTAGACATTGTTTAGCGCATCGTTTTTAATGGTAAACCCTAACCGATTTTTAAAATGATCGGTACGACAGTAAAATTTCATATCAGCCCTCCTGTGTGCGCTTATAGTATACCATATTCCAAAGAAATCTGTCTTCACGTGTTATACTAATCCATGAGGTGATTGTATGCACGACGATCGTTTTACACTCCATCATAAGGCGCCTTTAACGGCTGAAAAACCGATCCTTTATTGGCTTCAAAACACCCATCGCATTGATCAAAACTATGCGCTTTATGAAGCGCTTCGTTTAGCGAATCAGCTTAACACGCATGTGGAAGTGGTGTTTGTCTTAACGCCGAATTTTAAAGACGCCAATGTGCGTCATTACACCTTCATGTTAGAAGGGCTCAAAACACTGTTTAACGATTTAGAAGCGCTCAAGATTAAAGCGATGTTGCGCGTGGGATCTTTTAAAGAAATCATTCCTCCACTACTCAAAAACTATGGGGCCATTGTGTTAGATAAAGCGTATCAAAAAGAATTGCGTGACGCTAAAAACCACGTGATTAAAGAAGCGATCAAAGCCAATCTTTATACCTGTGAAGTCGAATCGGATCTCATTGTCCCAATTGAAAAAACCAGCGATAAACTGGAATACGCAGCACGGACCATCCGGCCTAAACTACGCAAACAAAAAGACACCTATTCAACCC
>SKKW01000094.1:0-20118 GCA_007123535.1 Candidatus Izemoplasma sp.
GCTACTGATGTTTCACCACTGAAACGGTTTTTCAATACACGTACAGTTGTTGTGTTTCTGACAACAGGATCTTCATGCTGACCATTCCGTTCAAACCCAATCACCATGTCTGACAGTTGTGCTATACCTGCTGAACCTCTCAGTTGTGATAACGATGTCTCTAATCCTTGCTCATGTCCTGTATCACCACTAGGACGTTTCAAGTGACTAACAATGAACAATGAAATATCTAGTTCCTGTACCAGTGTTCTGAGTTTTGTACAAATCTCGTCAAGAGCTTTACGTTCATCACCGTGTCCACCTGCACTCACCATTATTGATATGTGATCAAGAAAAATGTACTTACAGTTTGCAGCCCTTACAAAGTATGTGATGTTCTCAATAATTGTATCAATATCCGCACTGCCGAAGTGGTCAAAAAGGAAAACTCTGCCAGTTCCTAATGTATTGTCAAATGCCTGTCTGAGTTCTTCCTCTGTACGAGGTGTATCAGGAATATGTAGCAGTTTGTTAGCCTCCATACTCATTAGAGATAATCCAGTCTTCTTAACACTCTCTTCTAGGAACATCATGCCTATATTAGCATCACTCACTCTCAAAAGGTGGTGTGCAATCTTACGTGCAAAAGTCGATTTTGCGACTCCTGACCCTGCTGTAAGCGTCACCATTTCACCCATACGAATACCGTGTGTTATCTTAGTCAGTCCTTCCCACGGATAGGGTACTGAGAGTGCATTATCATCTGAAGACACAACTCCCCACAGTCCCTCACCAGAGACGATACCTGCTGGACTGTACTCCTCGGAATTCCAAAAGGCTTTATAAAATTCTTCTTGCTTGCCCCTCTTGAGCATCTCACAAGGGTCTTTTTCATTGAATGACATGATCTTTGTCTTACCCATCGGAAGACTCTTACAGATCTCCTTAGCTCCCTTACGACCCACCTCATCATTATCAACACAGACAATCACCTTTTCAAAACTGTTCAAGAAATGGTAATTGTCCTTAACAGATTTCGCATTAATGCCATTGGGTAAACTAACCACTGGCGTTACATAATTAGGATTTCTCTCTTGCATCATTTGGTAAGCTGCTAGAGCATCTAGAAAACCTTCAGTAAGAATTATAAACTTCCTGTTAATCTTGTTCTCCAGTAGACCACCTTTGTCGAATAGATGCTGACCTTGTAACTGTGGCTTCTTGACATCACCCACTGCTGAAAACTCTTTTGGTAATGTACGCTTAAAGAAACCTGTCACCTCTCCATCTTTAGTCACTGGATAGTAGTGTTCAGCGATCTCACCAGTCTCTTGATCATACCCAACACGCATCCCATAAAGCTCTGCTACATCTTTCTTAATACGTCTTTCTTTAACACCTCTAACATCATATTCTAAAATATCTTTAATACTGTCTACACTCACTTCTGCACCTCCAGAGTATTTAATACTACCTGCTTCAAATCCCCACTCATTCAACTTACGTGGGCTTTTGTATTCATTACATGACCAACAGAAACCGTCTAGGTATTCTTCACCATCATCGTTTAGTTTTCTATAGACAGATAAGTTGTCATTTGATCCACAATCCTCACAAGGGTGATTACCTAGAAATTCTCCATCCACTATACACCCTCCCCATAATACTCAAAATCCCCATAAGCCTTTTCAACGATCTTCAACACCACTTTACGCTTACCCTTGCCATTGATTCTCAAATACCAATTTATAGAACATTCCGAAGCGTTCCAAAAGGGATTACGTGATACACTCCCATAAAGAGACTCATAAAGATTATCAAATTGATTCTTACTAATCTTCTTCATTATTCACTATCACCTGCTAGACGATATTTGACAATCTCACTGTATTCATCGACTAGAGTCCAATTATAAGCCATTGCTTTATCACAATCTACAGTACCGTCTCTGAATACCACTTGTACACGATCATTAGGAGACAAGTTAACAGGTACTTCATATTCATCATCGGTAACATTACCAGTATTTTCAAACCATCCATCACTATCGGGTAGGGGTACATCTTCTGAACCTTCTTCTAGCATTGCCTGCTCCATTTTTTCTGTACGGATTTCTGAGAGCTTAATAAGGCGTTCTTCTAGTTGTTCCGAATTTAACCACAGATCTGTTCCGTTTAGAACATTTGTAATTTCTTCACTTGTCAGGAAGTCCTCATAAATATCTCTGTAGAAAGTGTCTACCCATTTTTCAAAATGTTTAATTTCTTTAAAATTGTCTGAGAATTTACCAACAGTACCACCTGAAGGGGCATGTATGAGCATCGTTGCATAGCGTGAGATTGACCACGAGTGACAGCGTAAGAACATCATACTAGCAGCACTATGGCATTTACCAGTGATGTGTGCATGTACATGACCTTCTGTTGAGTCAATAGCAGCTAGAAAGTCTACACAGGTATCAAGGTATCCACCACCACTGTTGAACAAGAGTGTACAACTATCGTTTTCATTAAGATCTTCGATAATACCAATCTCTTCATTGTATGCAGATGGTTCAATAATGTCACCGTTAATACGAATTTTATAATTGTTAATTTGCATACTATTGTGTTGAACTCTATTGGGTTCACCAAAAAGACTCATTACAGGTTGTTGATCATTTGCTTTCGTTCCAATCTTTTTAATATTCATTCAATTCTCCTCAATAATTTTAATTAAACGCCCACATCACTCACAATCACCTTGTGACCTAATTTCCCAAACTTTTCCATCCCATACCCGTATCTATAACTCTCCTCACGAGCTTCATCAACCCCTACACACAGAGCTATAAAAAGCAATGCTGATGCTTGTGTAGGCATCTTAACATCATGTGTTGTAACTTCATCTGTAACGTACCCTTCGCTAATACCTGTAATCATCATCTATTCCTCATATTGTTTAAAAATGTATGTCCGTTATAAACCATTACCACATCACCGTAAGAAGCCCAACGAGGATTCACAATTTGATGTGCATAATACCATTTGGCATTGTCTGTAAAGTCTACTATATGTTTGTTAGTGATGTCTATAGACAACTGAACAATATTTCCCAATGCTTCTGCATCCCCACTATCAACACTGGGAATATTGACAGAAGGCACTGTATCATTTCTATAAGAGAATTGCAAAGGCTGTTGTACAACTTCGCATACCGTATTAGGGTATCTAGTAGACTCTACACGATTCATTATAACAAGTCCTACAGCAGCCCTACCAATCCTATCTTCACCACGAGCTTCAAAATAAATTGCCTCAGTCATACACAACACCTCATTAAGATCCTCCATAGGCTGTATAGGTGCATTGATTAATGCTGTCGCTACGACAATATTAGCAATAGAGTTTGTAATCATTTTTAGTCCTATTCGTTAGTTTACAATTATTCAATTGTACGTAGTATTCCACCGTATATCAACACAATTCTAAACCATGTTTAAACTAATATTAAAGATGTTTGTCCTGAACACACTTCTCAAAACTCTTCCACAACATCTGCATCTTAATCTCGCCTAAATCTAGTAAGCCATTGAGAATATTATAAAATTCATCTTCTGATAAATTATCAGCATTGTCTCTCAACACTTTAAGATCATCAAAAATACGCCAAGCATCCGTAATACGCTCTTCTAACACAAATCTCTCTTTCATTTTAAATATCCTCTCTATTGTGAAATGGACAATCACTATTGATTTGTCTATAAGGTGTTCCCATCATATCACGATTATCTAAATCAGAACAAGTACACCCTTTAAGTTTATTCCAGTAAGAATGATAATTCCTATCTGGTGGAAATGCCCAAAGGATCTGTAGAGTATATTCCAAAGCCTCCACATATTCAACAGGGTCTTCATATAAATCAGGACGATCCAATACCATTGTCAACAGTTTATAAGTGTCTGTCAACACCTGTCGATACTCTGGTGCAATATTCTTCAGCTTGATTAAATCCTCATTAGGTACTAGATATTTGATGTCAATATCTTCTGGATTGTATTTACTCATTTATAAACTCCCATATAATTCTAGCTTCTTTTTGAGGTGTAGGACTAGACCTGTAATATGTATCTGGCATTTCTTCTTTAAGAAACTGAATGTACTCTCTGCATTTTTTCCAATAGCGTTTACCTTCCAGTGGTTTTGCGATATATCTTGGTAGTAGTCCATGCCAACGATCATAACGAAATCCTATTATGGCGTTTTTATCTAGCTCCTCGCAAACAAATACGCCATTTTTTCTATGTATAAACAGCGCATCCCTGTCAAAATCTATCACCTTAATAGTCCAGATACCCTTTTTATAACCATTAAATGGTTCATCAACGTGCAAATCCATCCACCCACAATAATTTACAGTACCATAACTCTGTGCCCAATTGCCTATATAATCTTTTATATTACTTAATTTATAATCAGTCACAAGTCACCTCCCAATCTTTATAAATGAAATATTCAGGATCTCTCCTAGCATACTCCTTAGATTCCATAAACCTCTTTATGGTGTAATGTAAAGCACCTGCACAACAGAACTTATCACCTTCTTGGAATAAGTAGCGATTGATATAGAAAGGACTCAATACTCTATCACCATTGCTCCAACCACGTTCAATATGAATATACCCTTTCCTACCGAGCAACTCACGAATCTCTGTGAAAGATGGATGGTCAAGGGAGCTTATGACTCCCATACCATCACCATGCCAACGATAATCAATGTAAACATTGGACAAATATTTTAAATCAATCGTAATGAACGGAACTGGTTCTAGTAATTCCAACTGCTCCATAGCACCACCACGTTTAGCTAAATCCCAAAGCAATGCACCTGATATTGCACCAAACATATTATCCTCCTAATCACCATACCCGATACTTAATATGTCCTGAATGGTCATTTCATCAAGTGTTTTTGTTTCAATCGTATAAGGTTTAGATTTGTTAGCATAGTATACAGCTTCACTATAACTACTTCTCCATTGGTTATACCCTACGATTCTGTAATATATCTTTTCCATACCCACCTCCTAATTGTTATCTACATCATTAGATGTACATCTTCAGATGCTACCACCACAAACATTGGTAAAACTTACTAAACAATTTCCTACCATGTTCCACCTGTTCATACCAAGCGTCACGAGCTTCAATATATTCTTTCCATTGTATAGGCTCTACTAATAAATTCCATCTTGTAAATCCATTTTTATCCTCTTCTCCATGTTGTGCACCTTCCGTAAAACCACCTTCATATTCTGGTTCTTCACTTCCAAACGCATAAATAATCTGGTCGAGGATTGTTAACCAATGCTCCAACCCTTGTTGTAAATCGTTTGGTGATAGTCCTTCACCACTTTCGTATTTCTGTCTTATATATTCCTCACCAAATAAATCCTCAAGAACAAGATTAGGAACTCCTGTAAACTTGCCCTCTTCCTCACGCTTGATAAGAACATCACGAAAATTCTTAATACAATCACGAATTATTGGTGACAATACGTAGGTGCAGTCATAGCTATCTTTATAGCCAAATTTCAATTTACCATGCTTCATATACATTTCATAATTCCTCTCTAATTCAATTTCAATCATCATACTACACAAACGAAAAAGGCGCAACACATTTCTGCATTACGCCCTTTAAATTATTCAATAATCTCATTTCCATTTTCATCAACAATACTGTACAATTTTGTACTGTACCACTCCCATGCACTAAGACACTCTTTAGCTTCCTCTAAAGAAGCAAATTCTCTAGGACTCTCACCATCATTACCAACAATGTACAACCATCCTAGTTCACCACCCATAAAGCATTTAATACGATACTTCATAATTATGCCCTCTCGTCTATACGATAACTATCAACATATCCTAATTCCTTGTGAAGCTCTACGTACAACCTCTCTAGTAGATTCCTACGTCTACTTGTAAGGACATTAGTACCAGCAGCTACGACAAGTCTTGCTGAGTCTACGGATAAATTCTCGTAACTACCCTGTTCAATGTTACTAAGATCCTTGTTCACAATCTGTATGTCGTTGACGATTCTGTTAATCACTTTTGAATTGTTCATACCACTTCTCCAAGTATTTAAAATACCATTTTAACAAGCACACCACCGAGCATACCGCCAATAAATAAAGATAATGTCATAATTTTCACAAGAGCTTTGTCAGTTTCTAGCCACTTCTCACGATAATACTCTAATTGATGTAATAGTTTGTCATTATCCATCTTCAACATCTCAATAATTTGTTTATCTGACTTCATGTTATTTCTCCAAGTATTTAAAATAATGATCAATATCAAACCTATGTGTACGTGCTAATGTCACTTTGTTCCACATCACGAGGTGCTTTCTAATTGATATTGGTAAGTATATAAAGTTTGTACACTCTACGTCAACAATAGAGGGGTGGTACTTTGTAACAATCATTTCTGAAATTACATCTGAGAATTCCCCAAGCGTTTTACTACCACCTATCACATACACCGTATGAAATGCTTCACAATATTCTAACACATCTTCTTTAGAATGTAATACAAGATTACACTTATCACTAGAATATTCAGGATCTGTTGTAAGACATATCACATACCTATCCTTGAGACGCTTTGGAAGACTGTCTACGGTCTTCCTACCAGCAATTAACACCTTCTCATGGGTGATAGCTTTAAAGTGTTCTAGGTCTTCTCTATCGTACACTAGAAGGTCATTAGTATCGGCATTACCGATTGCTGTCTCATAACGAGCAAATACAGCTACATATTTCGTTGGTGTGTTATCAATCATTTTTGTCTTCCTTGAAATGTGCTGCTCGAAACCATCTGTTAAATCCTGTCACTGGATCAATCATACAATTCTCTCTAAACTCCTCAACAGCTTTCTCTGTGGCTTCTTTTATAATGTCACCACCTGTTAATGTTAGTAACTCTTCTGGACTAATCTCTATTGTCACTTTCATACATTTGCTCCTAATTGTCATTCTCTAATAACCTTGCATTTAACGCTTCAGCTTGTCTTTTAAGATCTAACAACGCTTGTCTACGTTCCTTATCCATTACCTCTTTAGATCGCCTTACAATGTCATTCGCCACTTCTTCTATACTCATTGTACACCATTCATCAAAGATGAAATTCTCTGTATAACTATCGCAGATCTCTTCATAGGCATCTTGATATTCAAACTGGTAAAGGACACCGTTGTCAAAGTCAACAATATTAACATTATCCATATCATCTAGGAAATGATCTGGACTACACCACACATTATAATGTACATAATCATATAAACCATTCTCCGCTAGGTGGTTATCAACGTCCCTCATAAACTGGTAAGCTAATTGAATAGATCGTTGTTTGCATTCTACAGCCTTACGTGCTAAATCATTCATCTATGCCTCCTAAGCAATCATTTCTGGTCTAGGTGTATTAAACTTACTAACATTCACTGTAGGCATACTAACCTCAAAGTCTTCCCAAGTCAACTCAATAAGATCATCCATAATCACTAAATCCTTATTGATCTTAATTCTGTTGATATTGTAGCACTTATCAAAGTTGTAAGGTCTCTTTAGAAGCTCACTAGCATATTCTAGTTGATTGTCATATAGGTGTATATGTGTCAAATCACATGATAGCTTGCCTACACGCAACCCAAACAGCTTTGCTAATGCAATTTGGTAGAGTCTGTATTGCTGCACTGCAAACACACATCCAAACAAAGCATCCAAACTCCTATTGATTAATTTCAAATGTAATGTATCACCTTCTGGAGAGGGTAGTACAACGAACTGGTGAGACCACCAACAAGACGTAAGCACCATGTCATCAGATTCGTTAGGATTCCATAAACTTGTTACAAGTCTACGTGAATACCTATCCTTAGTCAACTCTACATACAACATTTCTAATTGATCAGTACCATATTCAAGAGTATTGTTAAGTCCACCAAAGTCCCTAAACTGCTTTGAATATGCTCTACCAAGATCGCCTTCTGGTAGGTGGTGAAGTCCTCTAGAGTCTAGGAATCCCCTAGAAGTGTTACCTTTCCAGAAATTAATCCCTTTACTCTCAAGGTATTTTGTATCTGTATCACCACGCAAGAATAGCCACAACTCTTCAAAGGCTAGACGAGGACTCGCAGGACGCACTGTAGAGAATGGAAATTCACCCTCACCCACTACCAGCTTATGATCGAATAAAGCCACTGTAGACGTTCCTGTACGTCCATTAGGGACATCTACACCAGTGGCTAACAATGTCCTCAACATATCTAGGTATTGAAATTCAAAACTAGGCATTAATAAAAGCCCCCAAAGCTGTATTGATATCTGTCTTCTTAGCTCTCTTGTGAAGCTCTTTAAAATCACGTACCTCGTTCCAATACAGATGACCCTCTAAAAGACACTTAGCGGCTTTCATACTCCTAACATTCCACTTAATATCTTCTTCACACCAGTAGTTGACAGGAAGCATATGTAATACATACAACTCCCAAAGTCCCTTGATAAATGATCGCTCAGTTCCTGACTCATAATGTCGAGCCATTGGCACGAGCTTATCAAATGCCTTATCTGTCAATTCGTGATTGTACTTTGTAGAGTCTTTCATAATTGCCTCCTAATTTATTTAACATATTTCAACGATAATTCATACAACATAGACAAGTCACCGTTATTGGCTCTCTGTAACACCTGTAAAGCCTTTGCTTTATTTGTGAGTACCAAAACTGTTGTCATATACTTTGTGTCGAAGAGTGAATAGAACGTTTCACCCTTCTTTGAAGACGGTAATATATCCAACTCAAAACGTAAACTCATTTTTTACGACCTCCATTTAAAAGGAATATTAACAGGAATGCAGCTAACCAATTTATGAAAGAATACTCAAGATGTAGTCCCCATAATTGACTAATACTCCATATTAATACAAATGGTATAAGTATGATTAAACCAATTAATGACACTATTATTAATGTGATTGAAAAGCCATCCAAATCTTTCATAATTTACTCCTTATATCTGTATCAATCCAACTCGGAATATGCAACGTCCATTCCAACTTCACAGGCTTCTCCCTACCTTGCCATTCCCTATACTTTACATTCATATACACCTTGTAAGCATCACAAGGATCTACGTATTTATTCTTAATACTCTCTGGCATACACTTAGTAAACCTAGTGACACCACTATCAGGAATAGCTCTAGGGGCTTCTACAAGCGTGTCTAAGAGCTTTTCTATAGTTTTGTGTACTTTGCCACTACGTAATTCATACACCTCACCAAGAGCTTTAAAATGCTTATAAAGCCATTGGTAATTGCCTTTAGAAGATCTTGCCCAAATAGCACTAGGGTGATTCTTGTGTGTTGGCTTGTATAGTCCCTCTTTAACACTGCCTAATTCATGATGCGCTGTACACAACAACTGTGCAGATTCAATAATCATTTTATTGACTAGAACATTCGGCAATGCGTATGCACACAATTCGGCACACTTATCTGTAGTGAATATGTTCATAATATTTCTCCTGTTGAATTGTGTACATACTAACACACTCCGAGATTATTGCAATACGTTTCCAATATTTACGACATATCATCAACATCCCTGAATCCCTGAAAACTTGGAAATCTCGGTTTGTCTTTCACACCAATTTCTTGATACCTCACTTTAGCAAGACTTCCTAAATACTTATCACGATGATCCCAAATTTCTTTACGTTGGACATCATTAAATCCTGTACCACAATCGAAAGTGGAATCACCATACTTTAGTATTAATGCACCTAACATACCAGTGCCTACCAATCCATCTTTAGAGGATGATCTTTCAAGATTACCAAGAGCATTTCTAACAGCATCATTACTGTTGTGCATTCTCTCTGTAAATCCCACCACTTCAAATTCATTATCCACAAATGGTTTCCACTTGAGAAGTTCTTGAGAATTCTTAGTGGCTCTGCCAAATTTATATCGAGTGTTAGGATCACGTAACATGATACCCTCAAACCCTTTCTCAATATAATTATTAGCCAATTCCATAAGCTGTTCCTGATTGTAGATAGGGGTGGTATCCACCAATACAACATCTTCAATTTCACCATACAGATTACCTAGCATAGATGTTCTCTGTGTGTAATCTAAACTTGTATTAAACAGGTCAAATGCAAATAGACGTACATCAGGACACCCATCAGCACTCATAACACCACTGGTAGTGACTTGAAATACATCACTAGCTGTCTCTGATCCCACTATCAACTCACCGTCAATTCCCTCTAAATGACTAAACAAATCCTGTACATATTTATTACGAATGGGTTTTAAAGATCTGGACAACACCACACCATCCTTCACCAACACCCTGATACCATCATACTTTGGTGATGCAATACAAGGATATCTCAATTTCTTAAAATCCACTTCTACGGCTAACATTGGTTTCATACCCATTTCAATCGCCTCCCAAACAAATTAAGGACACCCATTACGAGTGTCCTTTACAATCAATTCCAAATCTTACCACGAGCTTTCTTACGATTCTGTCTAAATTCTTTAGACTCTTTTTTAAGTTGCTCTTTAGTTTTGTTTCTAGTATTAGAGATTTTCATTCTAAAATTCCTCTATTTAGTATTCATTAATTTGTGTTCATAAAGAATGTTAATGACACTTTGAATCCCTGTTATAGTGCCTAACATCCTACCATGCATATAGCTACTGATTACGCTACCCTCGCCATATTCTTTTGTATATTTTTTATACTCCTTCACATCTGCCGCTAACACGTTTCTCAGGTATCTCACCTCAATATGATCTTTGAACTGTCTTGAAAACTTAGTTGTGAATCTGCTGTAATGCTTGATCATAACGACTACCTCTCTGCTTGTGTTTGCTACCATTCGATTTAAGAATTGTCTCATACTCTTTATAGCTTTGCAACACATTTGACGAATAATTTGTTGATATTTCTAATTCACTTTCTAAACGTAGTAAGTGGTCTTTTAATCTTGTCATACTTGCCCCCTAATGAACATACAGTGGTCTACAAGACGCTTTAAGAACACCCCATGCTAACGTACTAGGTAAACTGTAAAACGTCTTCTAGGGTTGTTTTACTAAGCCACAGGGCTATTCTTGAACAGCTTACTAAGAAGATTGTCGGTGCGTTGGTAAATATCTTCCAATCTCTCTAGGTATTCTCCTACAGATAGTTCCCTATCCTGCACCAGTGTATCATTATCCACTAAGCCATTCTCTACACACCAATGTAGAGCTTCTGATAGTCTTCGGAAGTATTTACCAGATCCTTGCCAACCACCCTTGGCGATATTACCTTTGTATTTACCTTTTTCAACTACACCACCACCCTCGATGTATATTTCTGGTGAATGGTTTTTGTAGTTGTCTACATTGATACGCAATGTGTCTGTAATATTAATAATCATAGCATGTCCTCCACCATCGTTACAAGTCCATCAAACACCTCACTAGGCATCATTTCGTACAAAGCATGCACAGTGTCACGATCAACCCCATAATCGTCAGCAAGACCGTCAAGATACTCATTAACATTTGCAAATCCTCTTTCATATAAAGCGTTACGTAATTCTGTATTAGTCATAATGTCTCTCCGATACTCTTCTCAATATTCTCTCAGCATTCGTCAGAGGTGTGTCAAATGCTCCGTCAAGTCCTACCAGCATTCTATATGCTGTACACAGATCTTGCAAGCATTCTTTTAACTCTGTCATATCTTTTCTTTCTTCAGACACTTCCTGTAATAACAGGTGTACATTGTATGCTGTACACGATCTGTTGAAGGAATCAACAATATCCTTATCCTGCGGATTATCTCTCATTGTTTTCCAAATATCCTCAATATCTGTCATAAATCACCTCCACATCTTTAGGAAATGCACAATAATCATAACGTGTTTTCAATGCTTCTGCAAGTCTTGGATCGTTGCAATATTCGCTTTCAGCTAATTGACATGCAAGCTCGTGTTTCCGTTTCTTCCATGTTAAATGTGCTTCTAGTTCGTTTGTAAAACGTCCTAGATGTTCTAATTTACCAGTGAAAGGATTGTTGCACATTGAGCGAAATTTACCAGCATCTTTATCCCAATAAACACCAATCATATAATCACCTCTAGCATTACCATTATCAACAGTGAACGAATTGACTATTTTAGGTACAAAAATACAATTATCGGGTGAATAAACTTTATTACCTTCTTTTAATAAATCTTTATCAAGTTGTTTACCTTCCCAATCTTGTTGTTCCATCCATGCTTTGAAATCACTGAAAGTGAACCATTCATCACAGATAGTACAACCTTTGTACGTTGGTTGTTTTAAGTGATATTTCTCAGAATAACACCTCACTAACATACTCTTCCAAGTTTGGTAAAACGGACATATCCATATAATCTTACGTTTACCGCCTACCGTCTCATATTCAACAACACTGTAATCAGAATCATTGACACCAACACCTTGTATCAACTTACTACGTTTTCTTAATAACATCTTATATCACCTCTTTAGAAATTATATAATATACATACTTGCAAACATCATCCTTGTAAAGCTCGTATTCATAACCATTAATATCCCATGCTGCAAAGGCTTTGATACGACCCTTGTCATGTGGTGTCAACACCCTATCACCAATTTATACGTCATTATCACTCTCCTATAATAATCTCAACAAAATCCTCACATTTTGAAGCGTAATATATAGGACGCTCATACATACCTCTTGAATCCCTATACACACATACAAATATTCCATCTTGAACATATCTTAATGTCTGGTCATATCCTACAGAAGGATTTACATCCACTGGAAAGGTATGTAGAAGATCCTCAGAAACTAAAGAATCGTTAAGCGTATTGAACCAGTTCTGCTTAGACATTTTGAAACCCTCATCACTGTTTGTTAGATCACTGTCACCAGTTGATGAAGCAATCTTACACCCTCTTGTTAAGGTATGTCAAACATATTTGTGAAAATATTTGCGGTAGCAAGGAAATCACACAGCTTTGACACATATTTAACAATGATAACAAGTAGATAACAAGTGAGGCATGTGTGATATGGCACACAAAACATGCCCTTATACAGTATTTGACAGTGTTTACCAAGATGTGTGCGTAGCACAGAATGTGGTAGAATCTTGTCAATAGGCTTTAGACTAAAAAGTTTGTCACATAACACACTGATATTACAGGTCTTTTAAGAAATGTTAAAATTATTTTAAAAATATGTGTTGACATTGTTTTCAGGAAAATGCTAGTCTCCGTCTAGGCGACTTGATAATTACTTTATAGAGTGTTTTTAAATTGTGTTTTACGTGAGCTGCTCTGTTAAAAGGATACTTTAAAAGATCTCTATAGTGCTTATCAATTACTTTTAAATATGTATTTGTTCTATCTCATACATATAATGTACTTAGTAAATACTGTATAATACTGTACAGTACACTCTAAAGTAATTAAGGAGACAACATGAAAGACGTATCAAAACAGTTTGCACACCTACTTGGTCATTCCCTTGTAGGGATTCCACAATACACTAATAAACAAGACTTGCAATTCCCTACGTTCAAGAATTGTCTAGCACTTACAGAAAGTGAAGTGCAGATGATGATTGACCAAGCGCATTCCGAATACCTTACGACATTAACCAGTAATATGCCCAATGCACATGAAGTGGTGATGTTGAATATGTATGATGGTTTGATGGTGAGCTTAAAAGTGTATGACAAGTGGTGGCAATCCACTGGTAAGGATGTGTAGATCAATTCTGATAAGCCTAGAATGACCGTAGAGACGTTTTGCGATCTTAGTAGGGTGATCGTATACCCTAGACAGGAAACGTCTTAAATCTCTCTACAGGAGCTTACAGAGGCATACGTACAAATTGACAGTATTTGATAAATAATTTGAAATTATGTGTTGCACTATCCGAAAAGGTGTTATAAGATGTGTACATCAACTCAAGCAACGAGGATTTAGAAATGAAATACCCAAAATACCCTATGTACGATAACGACACTAGAGAATACTTGGTAGAATTATATGATTGTGAGAGCTTGATAGCGCGTGTTACATATTCACCAGTATTTCGTGGTGTAGCATTACCAGAATACACATCTGTTGTAATTGTGGATGATGTAGAATATGTTTATACAATTAACACAATTACTGAGAAGTATGAGAACGAAGATGGTGACATTTTAACACTGGTTCACAAATATTGCTTTGAAGAGCCTTTAGAGGAATATGGATTGACAGTGGATGATGTTGACAATATTGTTAAATCACTGATTATTACTGAGGAGGAGTTGTAATGTCAGATTTTCAAGTGATTAAAGAATATGGGTCAGAGTATTCTACAGAGAATTTCGATGTTGATGTATCATCCTATTATAATGTTCGTGAAGACTTGCCTATCCTCTGTCACATAGAATGTAATGTTTATTTCAAAGGTAAATTATCAAGTGAAATGATAATGGGATTACAAGTATTCCATTCAATAGAAGATGCTGACAGATTCTTTGAAAGACTTGAAAAGAAGTGTCAAGTGATGTTAGTGTTGCTTGAACACGTTAAGGAATATGGAAAATACAGATCTGAAGGGATAAAATGTATTATTGACGATGATATTGAGAGTGTCGCAAACAGTTTGATTAGTAAATTTAATATTGGAGAACAACTATGACAAATTTTAAAAACGCATTAAAAGCAACAGCTATCGTAGGAATTATGTCATTAGCACATTTACAACCTGCACACTCTAGTGAACACCTAGTAAGTTGTGAAGATCTTGCAAGTCATGGTAAGCTACTTATGGAAGTGAGACAGGTGGGAGCACCTATGCACGAAATTATGCAGATTGTTGAACATGACCCTGTACTAAGACAACTGGCAATAGCGGCTTATGAAGCACCTCTAATGCACTCACAAGCAGGTAAAAATACATCTGCAAATGAATTTGCAACATTGGTGTATAGGATGTGTGTTGCTGACAGAAATTTGAAATAATTTGAAAATAGGTGTTGTAAAGATGAAAAGAACGTGAGACAATAGCTCCATCAAATATAGAAACAAAGTATCTGAGGAGGTACAACATGAAAACTTTAAATCGCAACCAGTTAGTTGATTTCATTAATAACACATCTGGCAAGTTCTTTACTGTAGCATTCACTAAGAAAGATGGGTCAACCAGAGTGATGAATGCTAGAATTGGTGTCACCAAGCACCTAAAAGGAGGTACAGCAACATACTCAGCAAACCCTAACAACATTGGTGTGTTCGATACTGTTAAAGGCGGATACAGATGCTTTGATAAGAACAGTGTTAAAGCTATCACATTCAAAGATGAAACATACGTGGTTGAAGATTAATATTAAGAAGCCTCTGGAGTTGATCTGGAGGCTTTTTTATTGCCTATATAATAGGCGCACGAAAGTGTATTGAATCCTGAAGATCACGACCATAAAATCTAACAACAAATGGCAAGGATGCCTAACACATCTACCAATGGTGATTGAAATGAACATTGAAAAGGAAACATCATACAAAACAGCACACTCACCACTTTTTGAGTGTTATGTACGAATTATCAAAGTTCGTAAAGATTGTAGAGGTGAGTGGTTATTTCATTGTGAAAATATCGAAGAGGGTTTACTAAATCATTTGTTTAGAAAATCCGAATTATCTAACTTCTGTTTATAAAGGTGGTTGAAATGATTTCGTTAAATATCAACGCATGCGGTAATTTAGAGATTTGTAGAGAAGAACACCAAGAAGTGGTGACATTATATGACTGGTGTTTACAGAGATTTATCAACAAATTAACAATAATGGTAGATCCAGACATTGTTAAATGTAAAGCAGTTATATGTGAGATTTATGAAATTTACAAATATGAAGCGGCAGTCAATAGTAAGTATCAAACCATTGAAATAGAAGATCTTGAAGATGGTGACTCTTTAACTGTATCTGACCAAGAATGTAAACAAATTATTAAGTTTGCTAAAGATCATTACAATTTGAGGTGATTAAAATGAATTCTACAAATCGTGTATACATCATGTCTAAACGTCCTACAGACCTTGTTCACTATTGCCTACCAATTAGTGATAAGACTCTAGCATCACTAGCTTACAAATTCACTGGCAACACCCACTGTGAAGAACACACTGCTAAAGCGATGTTACTGGTGAATGATGTACAAAATGGTGAAGGCTACAATGGCAAACTGGTGGAAATATTTGTGAAATAGCTTCAAAAGGTGTTGTACATGCTTAGTGAGGTGTGTACAATGATCTTACTGAATTGAAAAACACATTGAACAGGTGATTGAAAATGACTATCTCTACCACTTACAAAACAGTTTTAGAATCTTCTAATCAACTTAACGAGACAGCAGATTGTGGTGTTATCTCTATGTCTATCGCCACTGGTAAGTCTTATGAAGAGTGTCACAAGGCTTTCAAGAAAGCTGGTCGTAAGGATCGTAGAGGTGTAGGATTAGGAATGATTGAAAATGTGCTTCAGCAGTTTGGCTTTAACAATGAAATTAAAGTGTGTGCTACAGAGTTTGGTAAGCGCATCACTGTTAATCAAGCTGGTAAATATTTAAAAGATGGTAATTACATAGCTATTACACGTAATCATGCACTTGCGATTGTTAATGGCGTTCCCCACGATTGGACAGAAGGTAGAAGACACCAAGTAAAATTCTTTTATAAAGTGTCTTAATTGTGTTGCACACGTACACAAGGAAGTGTACAATTCTATTATTGAATCAGCAAACAAACAGGTGAATATCATGGCTTATATAAACGCTTCCACTTCTAAGAAGATTCGTACAGTTTTGAAAGAGATGTATCCAGAAATCAAGTTCTCAGTGCGTATCGCAGATCACATGAGTTTGTACGTGTCTATCATGTCATCACCATATTTTGAAGATGAACAGTATGCACAAATCAACCAATACCATATTGAAAGTCATTTCGAGGGTGTGCAAAAAGAAGTGTTATTAGGTATTGACAAGGTGATTCGTGAAGTGGGACAATACTACAATAACAGTGATGTACAAAGTGATTACTTTGATTATGCCTTCTTCTACCATATCCATATTGGTAAGTGGGATAAAAAGCACCAGTACAAGGAATATAACTTAAAATTAGCTTTATGAGGCAAATTGATGATAGAATTTCTAGTGGTAATATCTACAATAGTGGTGGGTGTATCTGTTACACTGGTGAAGATTAATAATCAAGGTGGTTTAAAATGAAAAGAAACAAGTTGGCATTTGGTGTTGGTATTAATGATACTGATTGTGTGACACAGGAAAGTGCATCAGAAGGTAAACGTATTTGCCCTTATTACTCTAGGTGGAGAGCATTATTACTCAGGTGCTATGATAGCAAAATGCACGATAAACACCCAAGTTATAGAGATTGCCGCGTGTGTGATGATTGGTTAGTGTTTAGTAAATTCAGAGAGTGGATGAAGAGTCAGAATTGGGAAGGTAATTCCTTAGATAAAGATTTATTAGTGCGTGGTAATAAATTATATTCGCCAGAAACATGTCTTTTCATCCCACAATCTCTAAATGCCATGATTAATGGTAATTTGACAACTGGTGTTCATAAGGAAGGTGATTCATATAGGTCTATAATATTTATTGTGGGATCAGGTGGTAGAAAGAAGTGTCGTAGAAAGACTAAAGAATCTGTTTATGGGTGGAGAGCAAATATTATCTACCAAAATTTGTGTATTATCTCTGATAATTATGATTTATCACCGAAAGTTGAAAAGATGGTAGAGTTTTATAAATTTAAATTATTAAAAGCACTTGCATTAGATTACTATGATTTTGATTTATGGGACTGTACATCACAAGGTTTTTAATTATATGGGGTGGTATCTCCGAACCAGATAATTTCAAATATGGGGTGGTACTTTTCAAATAGGATTTTCCAAACATAGGGGTGGTATCAGATTTTGAGCAAAATAGGATTTAGCATCCCACTTTTTCAAACCGAAAATACTTTCTGACAAAAGCCTTATGTAGGTGTTGCAAATATGTTGAAGGTATGTTGTAATACGTTCTTAATTGATTACGAGGAAACAATGATGAAAACACAATACGAATTATCCCTAGCACAATACGAACACCTCTACAAATTGTTCTTAGAGCAATCAGAATTACATCACAAGCGTCTTAATGAATCTGTTGCATGGTATGCACCAGATCTTTATACGATTGGTCAGAAACGTATTAGAATACGTAATGGAGCTATTCGATACGCTGTCACAATGTTTATGAGGCATTATCAAATGGGCATTGTGTTGTGTGAATCTGTCAATCAAGATGTACAGCATCCGTGGGGATTACCTGTTGGTCATGTTGATTATTATTACAGAACTAACAAAGATTTTGAAGCGTGTAAAGTGTTCTTGATGAAAGAATTGAGAAGCATGGCTATAATGACCAATAAGGCTATCGCTTAATACAATGAGGACAGAGGCGTTTTAACAATCACCTATGCTAACGTACTAGGCAGATGGTAAAACGTCTTAGAGAGTATTCTAGGCTTATTAAAACACATATACGTGTGTATACATGTGCATAAAGAGGAGTATGAAATGAATGTAATCAGACGTACAATTATGAATCAGATTGACAATGAATTAGCGGATGACAAGGACAGTATTGTCAGGATAGAATTAACGATGGTAGAGTTTATAAGGATGTTAAGAGAACTTATTAATTGTGATCATCACAGAAAGCATTTATCAAAGGTTTGTATAAAAGGTAATCAGATGATGTGTCCAAGTTTGTTAGATAGTGGATTAGCATTAACTCCTGAAGAGTTGTCAGGTAGCTATGTAGTGTATAGAGGTGTTTGTATTCAAACGCATGTGGATTACAACAAATAGTAGATAACAAGGTGCATCAACAAGGTGCATCAACAAGTGATGTTAACAAGAGCCTCAGCATTGTCTATCAAGATGGTGTTGGGGCTTTTCTATTTGTAGCATTATCAAGGTGGTGTACAGGTGGTGAGGAGGGATAGACAGATGTGTCAAATCCAAGTGGGAGTGTTTGTAGATGCACCATCAAGTGGCTCTTTGGGTAGATTCCAGCGACATCTCGCTCCTTTTCTAGATTTCTCGTCATTTCTGTATAATAACCTTTTAGACTAGTCGGTTTATATGTATAACCTTTTAGACTAGTCGGTTTAAAATGCTAAGTGGTTGATTTTATTCAATTTTCTATGATTTGATCGAATCCTGAAAAGAATCACCAGTGAATTTCCGTTATAATTCAATACGTTACACCTCGCTTATGTAATAGCCGTTTGTGTCATTTAATGGATACCACTATATAATCCAGTCGATTTTGAGTTAAAACAAGAAAATAGAATAATTTAATGTAAAATTTCCGTTACAAATCAATAGGTTATCAAATCAATGTCTTATTTATGGCATAAAGTGAAAATAGTTTCCGTTATAATTAAATAACTTATATAGTGTTCTCTTATTTTCTTTTATAGGATGGTAGAAAATTGCTAATTAGCTATTGTCAGCTTATGAATTCATCTATATAGTTCGCCCTATCGTTGGCATGAGCTGGCAATAACTCAAAATTGATATATATATAGGTGCATAAAATGAAGATTCAAAAAAACATCGTTATCCTGACCACTACTCGCAAGGCCGTTGTAAATGCTATACAGGAAAAGGGGATAAATGTTGCTCAGTTGTTAGGTGTTAGCAGTGACTATAAAACGGTCAAGGGGGAACAATACGGATACCTAACGGGGATTCTTTACATGATGCCGAACTTGCGTATTTGTCCAGCTTCAAAGATTGCTAGTTGTTTCGAGGGTTGTCTTCAAAGTGCAGGCCGTGGGGCTTTTAATAATGTAAAACTTGCCAGAATGTTAAAGACACAATTATTTGAGATGCACAAAGATCTTTTTTTCAGTCTGTTAATTCACGACATTGAGCGATTAGTCAAGCAAGCAACAAAAAAGGGCATGATACCTTGTATCAGGTTGAACGGTA
>SKKW01000111.1:0-6315 GCA_007123535.1 Candidatus Izemoplasma sp.
CCTTCATGAATCCTAGGGTCTTCACTAAACGCTTCATAAGTACGCCCCCAACGAATGTCTCTTGCGACACTCACCGCAGGCGCAAAGTTCCACGGGATGCCCGTCGCTAACATTTCATGCGCGGTCGCCTCGGCCACTTGACGCACCAAGTCAGGGTCATTCATCATCCCTAGATTTATGTTATGGGGAAAAATGGTGGCCCCATAGACGTTATTATGCCCATGCACCGCATCGGTACCATAAAGTAAAGGAATCCCACTGCTTGAATCCAGCGCCGCTTCTTGATAGCTTTTCACCATATTAAACCAAACTTCAGGTCCATCGGTGTAATGATGTGGGTGACTTCCACCCCCATTTAAGATGCTGCCGATGTTATAGGATTTTACTTGATCAGGTGTAATGTATTTCTCTTCGGCTTGTAACATTTGGCCGATTTTTTCTTCAAGTGTTAAACGATTTAAAACAGCCTCAACAAACGCTTCAATATCGTCCGTGTTTGGCGTTTGGTCTTGTGGGTTTTCATTGTTGGGCGTGTCTTCCACTTGTCGTGTGCACCCTAGTAATAAACTAAGCGTAAGCACACTCAACAACAACAGTATTTTTTTCATGATAGCCTCCTAGATCTCTTTTAATAATAGCACATTTTTAAGCTGTTTTATCACGGATTAAACGTTTTCGTAACGTCATTAAAAAACGTCTGAGATGCTCAGACGTTTAGACATACTTTTAGGTTTAATCAGTGAAAACTCTTGTTGTTTAGAAAGATAAAGGGATCCTCCTAAAACGCATGCGCTTAGAAGAAAGATCACGACGCACTGAGGGATAAACTTAACCAAAAGTCAACCATAAAACTAAGGCAAAAAAGGTTTATTTGTCCGACCGAGTGTAAGTCTCAAACCCATTTTGAATCAGCGTACTGCCTTTATTTACTTGCGTCATAATAATAAAGACATTCAAGACATCGACACTCGAGGCGGCCGCGTTCATGAGGATCAAAAACAAAATAAATCCCTCTAACACACCGAGCACGCTCAATACGGCAGGTAAAAAGATCGATAAAAAGACAAAAGGCGCTAAGGTCACCATTAAAAACCGTCTTTTACTTAACGGTTGACTGGTAAAGACAAACCCGCCCCATGGTTTAATGCCCCAGAAGGTGTCGTCTGATCGAAGGAAGTTAGGAATAAACACCAAATGCAACACTTCATGAAAGACGATCAACGCGTATAGCCAAATCACATAGTCAAAGCGGATGGTAAACGCCCAGGATGATGCGGTTAAAAGATTATGTATCGATGCGGTTGCTTGTGGATTGATGATGCGTAAAAAGCCGTAACACAACATGACGTTCACAATCATAAAGGGCATCGAACTCAGGATCGCCGTGATGAGATTGTTAGGTTCTTTTAAAGGACGAAAGCCCTCTTCTAATAACTGTTTTTTTAGGATGGGGTTGGTGGGTGGTATTGCCCTAATATATTTCATGATAGATGTCCCTCATTCAGTAAAATGCTTTTCACGATAAGGCGATGCTTTATCAAGCATCACTAACCACACACAGCTTATAACAATGAGGGCTACCAATAACACGACATTACCAAGATCAAACGTCATCGATAGGCCAAAACCTATCTGACCCGCGGTATTTATCATCGCATGAAATAAAATCGCTAAGCCCACACTCTTTGTTTGATGCACCATCCCTGTCATCCACAAAGAAAACAGAATGGTCGTTAAAAGATACGTAAAGAAATGATAATTAGCATGCGCTAAAGCCTCAATGAAAAAGAGTGGTAAATGCCAAACACCCCATAAAACACCAATGATCAGACCAATCAATGGCAAACTCAGCCGCCCATGAAGATGGCGTTGTAATATCCCCCGCCAACCAAGTTCTTCTGCGCCACCCGCAAAAATCATCGTCAAAAAGACGAACGGTAAGCTTGTTAAGACACTCAGTGACAGGTCAATCTCAGGTAACGCACCTAGTACGACTACTTGACTTGAAAACCCAAGCAACAAGGGCGCAAACACTAAGAAAACCCACCAAGGCCAGGCGACTTTAACATCATAGACTCGTTGCCAGTACGCTTTCTTCTCTTCTTCAGAGTATATCTTAAATACAAGATACAAGGCCGCAAATGCGGGAGCGCCACCCCCAAGAATAGCCAATACATTGATGATTGGATGTGAAAAGGCTAAAACATCTGCTTCTGTAAGCCCATAGATGATGCCATGCGTCACAAACATGAAACTAAACGTGATGATTAAGAATAAAGCGATGGTTTTGGTTGTTCGCCTCAAACAAATCCCTCCTTGATGGTTCATTTTGTCTTAACTCATGAGTTCAAGCGCTTTTCACAGGTCATTATAACGTAATTCAATAAAATTTCAACCGAACAAAGAGACCTTTTCCATCGCCCTTTTATAAAGATTACGAATAGTCTTCTCAAGGATTGACAGCTCTAAATTGATAGTGCATACTATTTTTTGGGTAACCCCCTAAGGAGTCTTTATGCATCCATTCTTGAAAGAAACCCTAAAACACACGATCATTTTTACCATTCTTGTGATTGGGATGCTCATCACTATTTATATCCTGAGTCTATCGAATACCTTGCATCCGGATGCTTATCGCGATGGGTTTATGAGCATTGTCTATGTTTACATCATTATTATTATGGTGCATCTTCTTTTAGTGTTATTAAAACGTGCAACGTTTTTAAAACTGGATCGCCTCTTTTTACGTTTAAAAACATGGGATCAACAACAAGGCGTCCTCGTACATATCGCCGTCTTATTCACGGGCATCACCGTCGTCAATAGCGTCATGATGATCACCGGCATCGACAACCCTAAAACAGGGTCGTTTGCCTACACCCATTTATTGACACGCACCGGGATTGTCACCCTTGCTGGGGTGTTATGGAAAAGCCCTTATCTTTATCAGACCTATATCAAAAAGAGAACAGCTAAAGATTCACGTATTTCACTCGTCGAGAGTTTAGGACAAGCTCCCTTTAGTTTTTCAGCGGTTCTTTTCACCTTGATCACTGTTATCGGATGTCTAGTGATGTTAACGCTAAGCCAATGGGTTGAGTTAACTGGAGGCGTCAGCGTTTACATCGCTTTAGTCATTTTATATGCAGGTTGCCTTGGAATGGTCATAATCTTTAATAAATCAAAACGCCAAAGATTAGCGTCAAGCTAATCTTTGGCGTTTTCTTTAAATTCACTTTACATGTTAGTCATCGTTTCGATCGTTTGTTTGAGTTCATAGAGTGTATTTTGTTGTTTTTTTAATGTCTCACGGGTACGATCTTTAAATAACCACAACTGCTTTAAGCGCTCCCACAAGAATAAAAAGATGACATTGTAAAACAACGTTAAGCCATAATTTAAAGCCGAGTGATACGCTTGTTGAAACAGTTGATTAAGTAAACCGATCGTTGAAATAATGATGATGACTGTAAAAAAATAGCGCATGTTGTCCTCCTTTTCATGATGTCAAAGCTTCTTTGAACCAGTGCACATAGGCTAGTGTAACATAAGCTTTGGATGAATTAAAGGATCCTCAGCTTAAACTTATGGTAAGACATCAAGCCAGGTAAGCGTGTAAGTACGTTCACTTAAATCAAGCGTCCCAACACTCAGCGCATCATTGAGCTGTGTCTCATCAAGACTTTCAAGAAAACGATCTAAAAGACGCTCAGACAGTGTTAAAGGTCCCACATTAACACGCTTAAGCGTCAGGGTCAATTGTTGCCTTAGCGCATCCGCATCAACATCCAAGGTCAACGTGATGTGCGTCGTAAAACGGGAAACATCTTGTGATTCAAGACCGATGTTTAAAATCATTTGATCGTCATCGTCAAGCGATGCGATAAGGTAACGCACATACATACGATTGTGTTCAATCACCGTGTGGACCAAAGGATTATCACTTTCGGATAAGGGATCATAAAGAGGATTCACGTTTTCTTTAATGAGGTCAAACATAATGAGGTTTAACAGTAACACGCGCACGTCATGGCGTTCTGGATTGAGCGGGTTTAAACTGTCTAAAAATAGTGTGCTCAGACGATCAGTCGGCTCTAAAGACGTATCATAGACCAGATCAGGTAAATCTTCGAAGCGAAGCGGTTCTTGAATGTAGAGCGTGAACCCAAGCATCAGTACAATGAAGCTAAAGGTAAAGATGCTTAAACTAAAAACGATTTTTTTCATGCTTTGACTCCTCACTTAAAAGTTCATTATAGGAAAGATACCAATTAAAATAAAGAGTTGCGCTTAGAGGGTTTTTTCACCCTTGGTACACTAGAATCAAAAAAGGTGAGGCTTGCGTATGAAAAAAACGTTCTTTATCATACTCTATCTTTGGGCGTTTGGTTTTCATAGTTTACTTTGGCTGCATATGTATACCGAAGGCACACGCATAGACTTAGCTGTGGTGACCATGGCGTTAGGACTGTTAACACTTTGGGGTGGGCTGTTGGCAGCGATCCAGTGGCGATTGATGAGACATATCAGTATACGTGTGCGGTCTTTTCGCTATCCGGTCTTAGCCTCTTTTTTGATGATGGTAGGATTAGCTTTAATCGCAGAAGTAGTCTCTACCACCATGACCAATACCGCGCCTTTGTGGGGGCTTTCAACTGATGAAGCCTTTATCACCGCCAGCGCCAACTGGTGGGTGGTGGTGAGTCGACATTCGGTGATTGTCTTTTTGCCTCAATTGTGGATGGTGTCATGGCTACATCAGCACCTTTCATTACGTGCGTTTCATTGGTTTATTGTCTATGGGTTGATTGGATATGTCAATGAATGGCTGGCCTTTGGTGAGGCAGCCTCATGGGTGAGTGTCCCTTTTTGGATGATTATTTATGGCTGGATTGTCTATCTACCCACCACCATCGTTCAATCAAAGAACACGCGTCAATCTTTTAGATGGTCTCATAGCGTTTTGGCCTTTATAGGGCCCTTATTACTTAGTATGCCTTGGGCGTTGTTCGTGCATTGGTTGTTTCTTAGTGGCTAATGCTAAAACAGGTTATCAATGACCCATCGGGTTTAGACATTAAAAAAACATCTTCCCACCGAAGATGTTTTTTTATGCTACGCTTTTAATGCTTCAATTAAGGCTTTGACGATGACTGGATCAAACTGTGTTTCTTGATGTTTTAAGAGTTCTTCATAAGCTTCTTCTTGAGACAACACATCGCGGTAGGTGCGTTGTTGCGTCATCGCATCAAACGCATCCGCGACCGCAATGACTCTCGCTTCTAATGGAATTTCTTCCCAAGTGAGCCCTCGTGGATAGCCTTGACCATCACAACGCTCATGGTGGGCATACACAATGTTTGCGATATGGGTGTATTCTGGCACTGAAGATAAAATCTTATACCCAACATAAGGATGACTCTTAATGACGTCGTACTCTTCATCCGTGAGTCTGCCGGGCTTGTCTAATATATCGCCAGAAATGTTGATTTTTCCAATATCATGAAGTCGTGCGGCTAAACGTGTCCGGTTTCTAAACGTTTCACTGAGTTCTAAGCGATCCACCACAAGCATGCACAAATCGCTTACGCGTTCAGAATGTTCTTTTTCTCGCGGACTTTTTTCAAATAACGTTGACATAATGATGTCGACCGTTTTCATTGAGAGGGTGGTGTCTTGATAGACCTTATGCTCTTGTAGATGACTGAGCGCTTTATTATAGCCCTCAATCATCGGCATGTCTTGATTGTCAATGACAGCATAACCATAACTTATGCTAAGCTGTAAGTGTTTGTGTTCAATCGCTTGAGCATGGGTTTTAATCTCTTGAATCACCTTTAATAGACGCTCCTCATCAAAGGTCTGTGCAATCAATGAAAATTCGTCGCCACCGGTGCGATAAATCTCTATAAACGGGCATTCATCTAAAACATCTTTAAACACTTCGGCCAGTTTAATAAGAATTTGGTTGCCGATCTCGTAACCAAAAGTCGTATTGAAAAGTTGAAAACGATCCACATCAAAAATCGCTATCGCCAAAGGTAATTTGATCAGTGCTGTTCTTCTAAAGAGCGCTTGATCAAAAGCACTTCGATTATTAAGACCGGTGAGACTGTCAGTGTTCCGCAACCGTTCGAGCGCTTCGGTATGTGCGTATTGATCGGTTAAATCTTCGACTGAGGCCAAACCTCCGATGACGTGATTCTCTTCAAAGATGGGCGAGAACTGGGCTCTTACCGGCACATCTTTTCCACTGAGATAAGACGTATAAAAGCCTTCATAGGTGGTTTTGACACCGCGTAAAGAATCCTCAAC
>SKKW01000013.1:0-6155 GCA_007123535.1 Candidatus Izemoplasma sp.
AATATTCCTTGACAGGAATACAACGCAGCGCTATAATACACTTAGCTTTATTCCAAAGAAGGAATATAAAGGAGAGTGTGCTTATGCGTATGATCGACGCGATGAAGGTCATCAGTCACGACACGCGTTTAAGACTAATGTCTGTGTTAAGACAACACGAGCTTTGTGTCTGTGAACTTGAGGATATTTTAGGTGAACGACAAGCCAACATATCGAAACATTTAACGAAGCTTAAAGACGTAGGGTTAGTGAATGTCCGTAAAGAAAAACAACGGGCATTTTATGGTTTAACGAAAGCGGCTTCTGATCATGAGCTTTTAAACCAAGTGCTCATGCAGGCTCGGAATGAAGACCCCGTCTTACAAAAAGATTATGAACAATTTATCAAGCATGAACAAAGTAAAGATCAAAAAATCTATGTTTGTAACATTATGAAAAAGGAAGTGCTCGCATGATAAAAAAAGCGTTAACCGTTGAAGGTATGACGTGCACGATGTGTGCCAAAACCATTGAGAACACGTTTGCCTCAGTTGAAGGCGTAGAGGTTAAAGTCAACGTCAGTGCGGGAAAAGTGTTAGCCAGTTACGATGAGGATAAGATTAAACTTGTTGAGATTGCAGACTTAATCAATCAAGCCGGTTATAAAGCGGTCTTAGAAGAAACCTTAGATGAAGCGAAAAAATCCCGTCAAAAAATGAAACGCGAAATGTGGGTGGCGATCGCCTTTTCATTACCCCTTTTGTATGCGATGTTTGGTCACATTGCGTGGTTCTCATTTATCCCTGTTCCCACCTTTTTAAAAGATGGCTATTTCCAACTTGTTGTCGCGGGTGTGGTCCAGTTTTGGATTGGTAAACGCTTTTATATCGCGGCCTACAAAGGCATTCGTAAGAAAGTTCTAGGCATGGATATTCTCGTCGTCTTGGGGACGACCAGTGCCTATGCGTATAGTGTCTATTTGTTGATTTATCATCAAGTCCTCCGTGGTCATGCGGGGCATCATGTAGAGTATTTCTTTGAAATTAGTGCGCTTATCATCACCATGGTCTTGATTGGAAACTACTTTGAACATAAAGCGAAAGAACGCACCACCGATGCCTTAGTGGCTTTACTTGGTTTAGGCGCGAAAGAAGCCCGTTTACTCGTTGGTGGGAACGAACTGATGGTGCCTGTTGAACAAGTTCAAGTGGGCGATCATGTGGTCGTCTTAGCGCATGAGAAAATTCCGGTGGACGGAGAAGTCTTAGAAGGCGAAAGCTACATCGATGAATCGATGTTAACAGGCGAATCGATTCCCGTCTTTAAAAAGAAAGGCTCAAGCGTGGTCGGTGCGACCATCAATCAACAATCAAGATTGATTTTCAAAGCGACGAAAGTAGGCAGCGATACGATGCTTGCACAAATAGTGGCCACTGTTGAAGAGGCCAGTGCTGAAAAATTACCCATACAGCGAACCGCGGATAAGATTGCGTCTTACTTCGTACCTGCGGTCGTGCTGATTGCTGTCCTTAATTTCATCGTTCATTATGGATTCTTAGACTTTTCCTTCGTTGAGTCGTTCACACGCAGTGTGGCGATTCTTGTCATCAGTTGCCCCTGTGCTTTAGGATTGGCAACACCCACCAGTATTTTAGTAGGGAATGGTAAAGCCGCTCAAAACCACATTCTATATAAAGGCGGCGAATTCTTTGAACTCGCCAATCAAATCGAAGCGGTGGCATTTGATAAAACAGGCACCTTAACCCAAGGGAAACCAATGGTGACTGATTTTAAAGGAAACGAAGACGTTTTACCTTATGCCTATGGCTTAGAACAAGAATCCACACACCCCATCGCGATGGCGTTTGTGGCTTATTTAAAAGACAAGGGCTATGAAAAAGTCCAAGTCAAAGACTTTGAAACCGTTCAAGGCAAAGGGTTGAAAGGCTCTGTGGATGGCAAAACCATCGCGGTCGGCTCAGCAAAACTGATGCAAGCGCTAGACTTAGACACCTCTGCTTTTGATAAAGACTATGATGCTTGGGTCAACCAAGCCAAAACCGTTAACTACATCGCCTATGACGGTAAAGTCCAAGCACTTTATGCGGTGCGTGATGAACTTAAAGCGACCTCTAAAGCGGTCATTCAAGCCATGCATGCCAAAGGGCTAGAAACGATTATGATTACCGGCGACCACCCACGTGTCGCTGAAGCGATCGCCGCAGAACTCGGGATTCAACGTGTTTACGCATCGGTCTTACCACACGAAAAAGCCGACATCATTAAAGAACTACAGCAAGACAAAAAAGTCGCCTTTGTAGGCGACGGCATCAACGATGCGCCCGCCTTAAAACTAGCCGACATCGGGATGGCGATGGGGTATGGTACCGATGTCGCCATTGATTCATCGGATGTGACGCTCATGAGTCACGATCTAGGACTTGTCCTAAAAGCGATGGCGATGTCAAAAGCAACTTTAAGAAACATCCATCAAAATTTCTTCTGGGCATTTTCCTATAATTTCGTGGCGATTCCACTAGCCGCAACCGGCCGCTTATCGATGGTTTTAGCGGCGGCTGCGATGGGCTTTTCATCCATCATGGTGGTGATGAATGCGTTGCGTTTGAAATGGACGAAGCTCCCAGAATTTGATATGATAAAAACAGATAAAGGAGGCGACGTCAGCATGAAATTTAGTGTCCCTGAAATGAGTTGTGGTCATTGCTTAATGGCGATTGATCGCGCGTTAAAAGCTGAAGGGGTTGAAAAAGTGGCGATCGATTTAGAAGCGCATACGGTTGAAGTTGGTGAAACCACGAAATCAGTCGATGAAATTAAAGCCATTATTGAGACCGCTGGCTATCCAGCCACTGCTTTATAAGCCTTAAAAACACACCGATTGGGTGTGTTTTTTTTGTGATTACTTGTATTGCTTTTAAAAAGCGGGTTTGCTATAATGATTAAGCGTTTTAGCAATGGTGGGGTAGCGAAGTGGTTAAACGCGGTAGACTGTAAATCTACTCCTTAGGGTTCGGCGGTTCGAATCCGTCCCCCACCACCAAACCTAGGGGTGTGGTGTCAATGGTAGCACAGCGGTCTCCAAAACCGTTAGTACGGGTTCGAATCCTGTCACCCCTGCCATTAAATAGCATAAAGAAGCCGTTTCCGGCTTCTTTTTACTTTATATATGCGTTGTTTTCATCGTGTAGACCGTTGGGCAGTTTGGGACCGTTGTGCATCCCTTAACGCTTCACTACTCATTTAAATTTAAGTATCCTATGAACATCCTTGATAAATCAATTGTAGGGATTCAAGGATTTGACTTGAATTATTAGTGGCTTAAGCGTAATATACAGTTATCTAATTTCGACCTAGGAATGGTGACGTTATGTCCTTTTTAAAATCATTACGACAAGTTCTTTTTGGGTCCATGATTCGGGGCTTTGTGCTCAGTTATTTGATTGCTATGATCATCGGAGCGGTCTTTTTAAGACTCCCTTGGAGTGTTCAATCAGGGGAGACCTTGTCCTTTATTGATGCTTTATTCATTTCTGCAAGTGCGCTTTCAACCACCGGGTTAACACCGGTGGTGATTCGAGATATCCTCACACCCTTTGGTCAAGTGGTCCTTTTGATCATCATTCAGTTTGGTGGCATCGGACTGATTATGGGCGTGGCATTATTTTGGATGATCATTGGACGAAAAATATCGTTTAAAGAACGCGATATGATTATGGTGGATCAGAATCAAATCACGCGTTCAGGGGTGGTCCGCTTTGTCCGAAATGTCTTGATCATGATTTTATCGATTCAATCGATCGGCTTCATCCTTATGAGTATCTATTTCATTGCGACGCAAACGTTTGCGCCAGGTGAAGCGATGTTTCAAGCGCTGTTTAATACCGTTTCTCTGTTTACTAATGCGGGGTTCGATATTTCACCGATAGGCAGTAGTTTTAGTATGTACCGTGAAGCCTATCCATTACTCGTGTTGAGTATGGTATTAATGTTTTTTGGGGCGATGGGTTTTTGGCCTCTATCAGAAATCAAAATGTGGATTGAAGCGAAACTTAAAAAAGAAAAATATCGGTTTTCCATGTTCACAAAACTATTGGTGAGTTTACACGCGGGTGTATGGCTTGTCAGCGCCTTAATCTTCTTTTTAATGGAACGTGGAGCTTATTTAGCCAACAGCGATGGCTTTGATTCTATCTTTGTCGTCTTATTTATGTCATTGACCACCAGAAACGCCGGATTCTCTACCATCAATGTCGCAGACCTCAATGAAGCAACGACATTATTCTTTATGTTCTTAATGTTTTTAGGCTCGTCTCCAAACAGTGCAGGTGGCGGGATTCGTACGGTAACATTGTTTGTGACCATTTTAGGCATTATCTCCTTTGCACGTGGACGAAAAGCTGTCGTTTACCGTGAAAAAACGATTAAACAAGAAACCGTTCTTAAATCCATGGTCATGGTCATTATGGCATTCCTATGGGTTGGTCTCATGATTCAAATGATGATGCTTTTTGAAACGCACAGTTTTAAAGCCATCGCCTTTGAAGTCTTAAGTGCGTTTGGGACCACAGGGTTATCGTTAGGCATTACAAGTGAGCTATCGAATGCTTCGAGAGCGATTTTAGTTGCGACGATGTTTGTGGGTCGTGTGAGTTTAATCTCATTGTTGTTAATGTTTAAGCGTAAAGGCTTAGATTCAGCCGTGAAATACCCAGAGATGGATATGATAGTTGGTTAAAGAAGCCTCTGTTGGCTTCTTTTTAATAAAAGTTAACTTGCGAATGCTCGTCATCACATTTAAACTAGAGCTAGTAGCTTAACGATAAAGGAGATGAAACATCCTATGTCGACTATTGAGATTCAAGTTGTTGATGAAAACCAAACAAAAATATTAAGGCCTCTCATGCGTCAAGGTTTTGGCTTTTTTGGCAACCTCATGGCTTTTGATGTGGGGAAGCATACATTGATTGCTAAGCAGGGTGAGACCTTGTTAGGTACGATTGTATGTGGCGAAATCAAGCACGGCAAAGACAAGAAAAAAGGCATTGTCAAATACATTATGACCGATCCTAAAGCGCAAGGATTAGGGGTTGCTTCTGAATTAATGGATGAAGCGATGAACTGGTTTGAATCGCAAGGCCATGATGAAATCGTTGCTTGTGTTGAAGGGTATAACACTGCTTCAAGCCAATTGTTCCTGAAAAGAGGGTTTAAACTTAGAAGCTTCTTTTGGCAATTCAAAAAGTATCGCTTGAAACTCCCATGGATTTGGCTACAAGGCAATCACGGCTTAGATTTAGGCCATTTTTGGTGGACGAAACGTCTTAAAAAAGAAGACGTACCTGCATCTTCATATAAATCTAGCAAAGCGTTCTTGTCTCATCTTCTCTTGAGCTTTTTCTTTCCAGCACTTTTTATGTTGCGTTCAACTGACATCGATGGGTGGACCATCCTATGGCAAGCGCCGCTTGTCGTTATGAGTATCTTTGCGTTCCGTTTTTTACCGATGATTCTTTACAGCTGGTGGATTAAGTATCCCGTACGTTACCGCGGGTGGGATAACGGACATTTATTAGCGTTGCTTATTACGGGCGTGTTTGGTGGAATGTTTTTATCGTTTGGTGGTCTTTATCCAAGGAAAAAGGGATGGCGCGAAGATCAAGAACGACCATCCCTTGCTAAGATGCATCTTTGGGGGCTCTTGGGCATGCATGTGCTTGCGTTTATCAGCTTCTTGCTTTATGCTTTTGTGAGTGTTGAAATCCCTTGGAGAGGCTTTGTCAATGTGTTACTCACCTATAGCGTCTTTATGACATTGTTCGATACCCTGTTTGCGTTTTTTCCAGTCAATTCGATGGCGGGGGGACGTTTGCGGGCATATTATCCTAAAGCTTGGTGGGGGTTTGCCTTACTAGCATTTTCTTGGTTTGTTTTAGGCTTTTTCATTTAAACAACTCGGTCATTAGACCGAGTTGTTTTATTAACGAAGCTTTACGGTCTAATTATTTAATTTATTGCGTGATTTTCAGCCGTTTGTTATACTATATTTACTCAAACATCCATTGTGTTTGACTAACAAGGGGAATGGCATAACACTAAGTTCAATAGTACCGCTATTGAATTTTTTAAGTTGTTATGTAGAAGGAGAACACTATGAA
>SKKW01000087.1:0-6057 GCA_007123535.1 Candidatus Izemoplasma sp.
CTTTATAGAGCATGTTTAAATTGTGTTTCATGTGAATTGCTCTTGTTGAAAGGATCTTTAAAAGGCTTCTATAATACTTATTAATATATTTTAAGTGTGTATTTGTTCTATTCCTGTGTTTGTAACATAATTATTAAGTAATTGAGAATTATTCTCGATAATACTTGACAATGGTTTTTAAGGGGTGTATAAATACCTTTATAGTAATTATCAATGATTTTGAAAGGAGTAGTAAGAGATGAGATGTTCATGCTGCAATAGTGTAATGGGTTATAAGAAAATGAAGCCAGTAACAACCTTCAGTGGTGATATGGATAGTGTTTATACAGATCGTATAGAAGGCTTTCCTAAGAATGCTACAGAGGATTTGTGTAATAAGTGTATCAGTGAAATTCGTAATTATAATATTAGTTTGAATGATCAGATTTCCACCAGAGGCTTTGGATCTAATAAGGATAGTAGCGAGTGCTTTGCATGGAATGTTGTGAGATTGCAAGAAGATGATGAATTTATTAAAGGAACTGATTGTCCTGAATTGAGAATGGACGTTGAATTTGAAAGAGTGGAAAGGGATTATCATGGAAAGTTTAAATTCACTGAATAGGAGGTTGATGAATGAGGTTAAATAAACGTAACAAGTTGGTTTATGGTGTTGGTATTAATGATGCTGATTACAATATTAATGAATATGTGACAATAGATGGTAAAAGGAAAATTGCATGGAGATGTCCGTTTTATAGAACTTGGGCAGATATGTTAAAACGGTGTTATTCTGATAAATACCAATCTAAATACCCAACTTATAAAGGTTGTTCAGCTTGTGATGAATGGTTGATTTTCAGTCAGTTTAAGGCTTGGATGGAGACGCAAGATTGGGAAGGTAAACATTTGGATAAAGATTTATTAACAGAAGGTAACAAGCTTTATTCACCTAATACTTGTGTTTTTGTAACCCAAACAGTGAATCTGTTTACTAATGATAATGGTAATGCTAGAGGTATTTTTATGATTGGTGTGTGTTGGAATAAACGTGATGGTAATTTTCAATCACAATGTAGTAATCCATTCACACACAAAAGAGAATACTTAGGACACTTCACAGATGAACTTGAAGCCCACCTTGCATGGAAATCTCGTAAACACGAATTAGCATGTCTTCTAGCAGACAGCGAATACTGTACAGACCCTAGATTAGCAGAAGCATTACGAAAACGTTATGCAAACTAATAATTGTTATTGTAAAGGGACTTGACATAACAATCTGTCACAGATAACATCATTCCTAATGATTGGGAAACAATCATAAATAATTCCTAAGAGTGGTGACGAACCGCTACCTCGTCATGCACTATCTACCTTAGGATCGTTAGCACCTGAGCATGTGTGTAAAAGGCTTTCTAAGTTATTCTAAAATGAAATTAATAATTTCCACACGACTTACGTTAGTTCTACTGATGATATACAATCAGGTGGCTACGCGATGAATAACTTAGATTTAGAGAGCAATTTCGTGGAGTGTTGTCAGTATATCGGGAGGTATTCTCACAATGCGCGTGGAAGGTCGGGACATTAAGAATTGATACCTCCTAGATATTCTGAAGTCATCAGAGATTGCTCTCTAAATAATTCCCTCCTCACTAATAACAATCCTCATAGATTGTGTGCAATGCACAGTCTCTTAACACAGCCGTTACAGGAGGCTTTTGAAGTTTCTTGTAGCGGCTTTTTATTTTATAAAGGGTATAGAATATGGCAAATGAAAAACAACAAACACATGCAACAAACAATCCCAAGATGCCTTACAAATTAACACATGAAGAATTGCCTCCTAATTTTGAAATAGTGACAGTTGATGTTGGACAACAATACAAATTGAATAAAGAGATTATTTCAAAGTTTGTATGGGTGCAAGGTGTACAATATTGGGTAGCAAAACACCATTCTTCAGGTATTTATTACACATCTAATTCAAAAGATCCAAAGATTCTTAATTATCTTAATGCTGACGAACCTAGATGTCGAGGTAATATTAAGTTTGCTGATGGTATGGGCGGTAATCCAGCAGGTAAACCACAAGGTGCTAGGAATCGTATTAGTGTTAAGCAAGCACTTGAGAAGTTAAATGCTAATCCTGCCGAGTTCTTAGCAGGTATAATGACAGGTGATATACACGTATTGAAGAGGTATGGTGTAAAAGATCCTAGAAATATTACTGTTGCACAAAAAATCCGCGTTTCAGAGGTCTTGCTTTCAAAAATCTCACCTAACCTTAAACCAGTAGACCTAGATTCTGATGGCGAACAAATGTTAGGTAGTGAAGGTGTATCCACAGAGAATAGACCACAAATACAAGTCTATATACCGAGTATGGGTAAACAAGTTGCCATTGATGCTACTGAACAAGATATAGCGGAGATTGAAGAAGTGGGTATCGAAGACTATCTTAAAAACCATGAGAAAGAGAACCTACATTATGATTCCGAGGATGAAGAAGAGAGTATGGTTTGGAAACTTGACAAGTAATATTCACCTATGATATAAACATATATTATTTTATCACAGGAGACATTTATGAGTGAACCACTTATAAAGCAAATAATAAGGGGAATAGATGTATCAAATTTTGATCCTACTCCATATACAGATCCTAATGTGATAAGACCACTTCCAAAACAAGAAGAGTTCTTACTATCACACAACAATGCACAAATCACATTTTATGGGGGCAGCGCTGGCTCGGCTAAGACGATTGGATTAATGTATGATGTTTTCCAACATGTACATGATCCGAATTTTGAATGTATATTCTTTCGTAGAACCACAAAACAACTCAGAGGTGCAGGTGGACTATGGGGTAAATGTTCATCACTGTATAAAAAGATAGGGGCTACCTCTAAAGAAGTGGAAATGAAAATAACATTCCCTTCAGGAGCAACAGCACGATTCTCCCACTTAGAGCATGACAAGGATGCCCAAGATAACCATCAAGGTCTCGAATATTCTGCCGTAAAATTATGCGGCTTATAGAAGTGATTCTATAAGAAAACTCCTCTAATTCAGGGAAACTCTTACTGAGACAATCCTGAGCGAAGCTGTGCATTACTGTACAGAACGTGCAACGACCAGTCGAAAGACGTACACTATAAGCGATTGATAGTGGAAATGGGGAGCATCCTAATGGGATGGTGATATGGTCTAATCTATATGGAGACATATAGCACTCTTTGAGTGGATTCAAGAGTAGCGTCTTGGGTTTAATATAATGATATTTCGATGAACTTGGTAGATTCTCTCGATACCAATTTATGTATCTTTTGTCACGGTTGCGTTCTAATGCTGAAGAACAATCATTTGTTAAGGCAACAATGAACCCTGAGCCTGATTCATGGATATTGGATTTCGTTGGTTGGTATTTAACACCAGATGGATATGCAGATCCTGAGAAGTCTGGAAAGATTCGATGGTTTGTTTCAGATGAAAACGGTCAGGTAGATTGGGCAGATGATCGAGAAACCCTACAAGCAAGGCATGGTTTAGATTGTGATCCAATGTCTTTCACATTTATACAAGCATCTATAGCAGATAATCCTGTATTGTGTAAAACATCACCAGCATATTTAACAGCACTTAAGAACCTACCTCGTGTAGATCGTGAAATATTGCTATATGGTAATTGGTACGCTGTTCCAGACGCATCTGGGTACTTTAAGAGAGATTGGGTAGATTTTATAGAACCGAAATCTTTACCAAGAATGAAAAAAGTTATTCGTTGTTGGGATTTTGCATCTTCAAAGGAATCAGAGAGTAATCCTGATCCAGACTATTCAGCATGTGTTAAAATAGGATTAGGTGAAGATGATTATTTCTACATATTACATGCAGACCATTTTAGAGAAAGACCAGCAGGTGTCATGGAAAGACTTAAAGCATACTGTGAACTAGACGGTAAGAATTGTCCCGTAGGTTTACCTTTAGACCCTTCAGCAGCAGGACAAGTAGCATTTGATAATTATGCAAAACCTTTAATTCTTAATGGTGTGCAAGTTAAGAAGATGAAAACAAGGAAGGGTAAAATTGAAAGATTCTTGCCATTCTCTAATGCTGCTGAAAATAATCGTGTTAGAATGGTGGTTGGTAATTGGAATAAGGAGTATATATCGGAGTTAGAGGGCTTTACAGGTCTTAACAGAAGAGAGCACGATGACTATGTGGACGCGACAAGCGATGGTTATAATTGGTTACTTGGTGGCAAAAAACTTCCAGAGAAATTAAAATTCAACCCATCATCCTTAACAAAGATTAACCAGTTTTCCTTTTAGAAAACCATCAATTTTCTTTCTAATTTGAATTTTAATTACATTTTTAACCATGTGTCAACATTTATTTCAAATATTTAGTTGACACGTTATATTACTACACCATAACATTAACATTAATGATTGACACACCTATATAAATTGTGTCTAAACAATTCAGGAGATACTATGGCAGACGTTAACAAAGCACGTACCATACCTCGTGAAATTGGAACAACAGGCTTACGATACACTAACCAAAACATTGTTGATGATGAATTGGCAAAAGAGATTCGTTGGCCTTATTCGATAGAAACGTATGAGAAGATGAAGAGTGATGCTTTAATAGCAGGTGCTCTTACAATGATTAAACAATATATCCGTAAAGTGGAATGGGATGTTTCCCCTTATGGTGGCTTAGAAGCAACTGATGAAGATAAACGTCTGTCAGATATTGTTAAAGATGCTCTCTTTATGAGGACTGAAAGATCTTGGGATCAAGTTGTTGCAGATATTCTCACATTTATTGAATATGGTTTTTCTATTCACGAGCCAACATATAAATTGTATAAAGGTAATTTTATATGGAAAGACTTCCCACAAAGATCTGCTAAAACAATAACAGGTTTTGAGTTTAACGACAGAGGCTATTTAAAAAGCATTAAACAAACATCTTATAACAGTTTGTTAATGTCCTCTGGAGTGAAGAGTGAGAAGGTGATTCCTTATAACAGACTCTTACATTTTAGAACAGATAGTGAACGTAATAATCCATTAGGAAGATCTATTCTAAAGAACGCTTACAGAGCTTGGTATATGAAGACTAAGCTAGAATACTTTGAAGCCATTGGTATTGAGCGTGAAATGAATGGTTTACCAGTAATGAAGATTCCTATGGAATACTTTGCTGCTGACCCTGTAGAAGATCCTGATAGAGCAGCGATTCTACAAGAGTTTATTAAGATTGGTACAAATGCTCGTAATAACGAGCAGGCATGTGTAATCATTCCTAGTGATGTTGATGAATCTGGTAAAGAAATGTTTAGTTTCGATCTAGTGGCATCACGAGGTACACGTTCTATAGATACATCGAACGTTATAGAACGTTACGATTATAGAATATCTCAAAGTATGTTGTCAGACTTTATATTAATGGGATCATCTTCTAGTGGTTCTTTTGCATTATCTGATAACAAGATATCAAGTTTCATACAAGCTCTTGAAGCCTATCTAGAGATTATTGCTGAACAGTTTAATCGCAAAGCTATCCCTAGATTGTATGAATTGAATGGATGGGATGCTAGTAAGACTTGTCAATTAGTTCATAAACCTATTGGTGCAGCACATCTAAATGATCTTGGTTCATTTTTAAATAATGTTAAAAACTACATTGTTCCTGATCGTACATTAGAGAATGCTATACGTGCTCGTGCAGACCTACCACCACATGATAGTGCTACAGAGTATATAGATGTACCTACGAGTACACACCAAGCATTGTCTCAACGTATTGCTATGGAAGCCTCTGCTGCTAAAGAGAATGCTCCTGTAGACGCTGACGAGACAAGCTCACAAGACGATGAGGACGAACTGGTGGAGTCTTTAGAGAAAGCCTTAACAGGCGTTTATAGTGGAGAAGCATAGTGGAAAAGAAAGATCTAGTAAAAGCCTTCTCTGATTTCATAGACAATCATTTTGGAGCACCTAAGAGTGCTCCTGAAGTGAAGTCTGTAGAGATTGTTAAGGCTGTTAATGAAGACAA
>SKKW01000056.1:0-6041 GCA_007123535.1 Candidatus Izemoplasma sp.
CGTCGTCATATCTTTATCAAACAACACACCATTTGAAGCGGTGAACGCTTCGTTGTCTTCATCAACAGTAATACTTGTGAGATTGCTTGCACCTCTAAAAGGAGACGTTCCAATGCTTATTACCCCAGCAGGTATATGAATGCTTGTGAGTGAACGAGCGCCTTCGAAGGTCCATCGATTAAAGCTTTGAACACGCTCAGGAATCTCAAAGTCAGTTAGGGATACCGCATTCCAAAACGTCGACTCCCCAAGGCTCTCTAATTGGCTGCCCTCTTGAAAGGTGACGGTCGTGAGTCCAGTAGCATCCTGAAAGGTTCTGTGTCCCATATTTACAACAGTACTGGGAATGATGATACGTTCAATCGAGGAATTTCTAAAAGCTGAGTTTCCAATCGCTCTTAGGCCCTCAGGCAATGTGACCACTTTAATGACTGTATTATCTTCAAAAATCCCTTTACCTAGTTCAACGACGGGGGAACCCTCCATCGAATCTGGGATGATAAGCTCTGAGAGGTCGCCAACATAATCTAAAATGATGATCTCATTGTTTATGATTTCGTAGTCAAACACCCCTGCAAGGTCCCAAACCGCATGAAGTATCACATCTTTATCTGGCATGATGCTAGGGATTTCATCGCTCCAGCCAAAAAACTGGCGGCCATGTTTGTTGACTTCAGGCGCCACTAAGTCTTGTAGTGACTCTCCTACCGCATAGTCTTGTGAAAACAAGACTTCATCACCATCCATAAAAATAATTTTTCGTGTGTCTTCACTTCCATTACAGGCTACTAAAAATAACACAACAGAAAAAACACTTAACCACTTAAAAAAACACTTCATTCCAAGTCACCAACCTTTAAGTAAGATAGTATTAAGCATATCAAGTTGTTATTATAACGTTTTTTAATCAAGGCGTCATGTCTACAGGATAATGGGCATGAGCAAGCCTTGGTTATACGCACTTAGATCATTAAGAGACACCCATTTTCCGTTAATAATGGTCTTTGACGATTTTTTAACAGTTGTTGAAAGACAGGTAGTCTATTAAATGCATTCATCAACATGATTTCGACAAATAAAACCAACCTTATTGGTGAAAAATTAATATTACTTAAGTCCTCTCATCTAGTGTATTATTAAGATGGTAGGGACCATTAATTCGATTGCGATGCAGTGACGAGTTGGCGGCCTCTTGCGACACTCTAAACATGTACAAGGTTCTAGTGTCTCATACATGGTGTACCGAGATTGATGTAATCACAAAAACAGCGTTAAGATTCGTGGCGTGTTACATGAACTTCGTTCATGCGATAAGATTCATTCTATGTCAAAAACACACTTCATCTACGTATGAGTCCCCAGCAATCCTATGTAGGCGTTGGTGCAATGCATAGGAAAAATGTGAATCAAAAAATCAAAAACTTCGGACTTTTTAATCATTTTCATACAGAGTTTATAGTTGTTCCACAATACGTCTTTATAAAGGGCTTAAAAAGCATTTTAGAATCTTTATAAATCACACATTTTAACTTTATTTATATGACAGATTATGCTAGAATAAACTTGTAAGTGAATGGTTCTTCATTTTATGAACCATAATTCATATTCGAGGTGATTTTTCATGTCTTATCCGTTTTCTGTGGGGAGTTCTGTCGCGGTCACTAAAACGTTCACCGCCCAGGAAGTTGAAGCTTTTTCACAACTCAGTGGTGATTGTAACCCACTACACTTAGATCCAGAGTATGCCAAAAACACACGCTTTAAACGGTGTGTGGTTCACGGTGCGCTTGTCAACAGTCTTTTTTCTCAACTGTTGGGCACCAAATTACCAGGTGAGGGCGCCATCTACTGTCAACAAGACAGTGTCTTTACCTACCCTGTGTATGTCGGGGATGAAATTACAGCCTTGGTCGAAGTCGCACACATCGATCAGGAAAGACATCGTGTGACACTCATCACAAAAGCTGAGAATCAGGACAATAAAGTCGTGATTGAAGGTAAAGCCACCGTGTTTTATCGAATGGAGGGTTCCTTATGATTGGTTATTACGAACAAAAGCACCACCTTTATGACACCATGCTTAAAGCGTTTGTCGCGAAAGAAGTCAAACCACACGCCGCCGACATCGATGAGCGTGAAGTGTTCCCACACGACACCGTGAAAAAGATGGCGGCGTTAGGAATGCTCGGTGTGCCTTTTAAAGATTATGACGGTGCGGGGGGCGATGAAGTCGCGTATGCGCAAACCGTGCTAAGCCTTTCCAAAGCGTGTGCAACCACAGGCGTCATCGTCAGTGCGCATACGTCACTATGTTCATGGCCCATTCACGCGTTTGGCTCTGATGATCAAAAAGCGCGCTACTTACCTAAACTTAACCGCGGTGAATGGCTCGGTGCGTTTGCGCTCACCGAACCAAGTGCTGGTACGGATGCTGGCGCACAAAAGACCGTGGCCGTACCCGAGGGTGAAGGCTACCGCTTGAATGGGACGAAGATTTTCATTACCAACGCGGGCGTCGCAGATCTTTATGTAATTTTAGCGATGACCAACCCCGAACTTAAAACCAAAGGTATTTCTGCCTTTTTAGTAGAAGCCACGTTTGAAGGTTTCCGTGTAGGCAAAAAAGAGAAAAAACTGGGCATTCGCGGATCGTCCACGTGTGAGTTGATCTTAGATAACGTCTATGTCCCAAAAGAAAATCTATTAGGCAAAGTCAATCAAGGCTTTAAGATTGCCTTAGCGACACTTGACGGCGGACGCATCGGCATCGCGGCCCAAGCAGTCGGCATTGCGGAAGGCGCGATTGATGAGGCGATTAAGTACGTCAAAGAACGCCAACAGTTTAACCGGCCCATCGCCCATTTTCAGCACACCCAGTTTGCGCTTGCGCAAATGGAAACACAAAAAGAAGCCGCCAAACACTTAACGTTCTACGCAGCGCGTTTAAAACAAGAAGGCAAACCCTATTCACAAGCGGCCGCACAAGCCAAACTGTTTGCGGCGCAAGTCGCGATGGATGTGACCACTCAAGCCGTTCAATTATTAGGTGGGTATGGGTACACACGTGAGTACCCGCTAGAGCGAATGATGCGTGATGCTAAAATTACAGAGATCTATGAAGGCACTAACGAGGCGCAAAAAATGGTGATCGCAAGTCACCTGTTAAGAGGAGGCGCACGATGAACATTTTGGTGTTAGTCAAGCAAGTCCCCAATACCACAGAGATGATGATCGATAAAGAAAACGGGACGTTGATTCGTGCCGGCGTTGAAAGCATTGCTAACCCGGATGATTTAACGGGCGTTGAGCTTGCACTGGAGCTCAAAGAAAAAACCAACGGGCATGTGCGTGTCATCACCATGGGACCCACTCAAGCTGAAGACATGTTGCGTGGTCTTTATGGGATGGGTGTCGATGATGCTGTACTGTTAACAGATAAGCGTTTTGCAGGTTCAGATACCTGGGCCACCTCGAATATTTTAAGCGCCGCCATCAAACGTTACCCTTACGACTTAATCATCGCGGGTCGCCAAGCAATCGACGGTGACACCGCCCAAGTGGGACCACAGGTTGCCGAAGCGTTAGGGTTACCACAAGTCACCTATGTGCATGATGTAACTCATTACGAGACTTCTTCTCTGACCGTCATCAAAAGCCTTGAAGAGGAAAAACTCACCTTACGTTTACCCTTACCCGGGCTCATCACTGTATTAAGTGAGGCCCGTGAGCCGCGTTATTTGAACGTTAAAGATGTCATGACGGCCCATCAAAAACCGCTTGAAACATTGACCTTTGACGATTTAGATCTTTCGCTTGATGCGGTGGGATTAAAAGCGTCACCCACACGAGTTAAACGCACTTACACAAAAGAGATCGTGCAAAAGAGTCCGGTTCAAACACTCTCACCAGAAGACGCTGCGACATTGATTTTAAAACATGTCGTTGGGCATCATTAGGAGGCTTATATGACTAAACAGACACACGCCCTTTGGGTTTTCATTGAGCAGCGTTCTGGCCTCATTCAACCCGTTGGGAAAGAGCTTTTAAGTGAAGCACGGCGCTTAGCTGATACGGCCGATCGACCGGTCAACGTGGTCGCCGTACTATTAGGCCATGAGATGCATGAAGCCGCCCAAAGTCTAGAAGCGTATGGCCCAGATGAGATTCTTTACGTTGACGATCCAAGATTAGAACATTATGATGTATTTCCCTATGCGGACGCGCTCACACGCTTAATTAAGCAGTACAGCCCCACCATCTTTTTACTCGGTGGTAGCGTGATAGGACGCGATTTAGCCCCACGTCTATCCATGCGGCTAGACACTGGCTTAACCGCCGATGCGACCCACTTAGCGCTCCAAGAAGATGCAGATACACTGTTGCTTGAAGCCACTCGCCCGGCCTTTGGCGGCAATCTTTATGCGACGATTTTATGTCCAAACACACTGCCACAAATGGCTACGATTAGACCTGGTGTCTTTACCGAAGTGCACACGCCTCACACGAAAGCACAGATGCATGTGATTCAGTTTGAAGCACTCGAAGCACCAAAAGTGGTCTTCCTTGAGCGCAAAGTGAAACAACGCAGCGCACAAGACATCGCGAAAGCCAATGTCATTTTTTCCATCGGACGCGGTGCAAAAGCCTCGCTCAATACGGCGAAACAGGTGGCGGATGCGCTTGGGGCGACGGTAGCCTCTTCACGAGCATTAGTGGATGAAGGTGTGATGGTTAAAGACCAACAAGTCGGTCAAACTGGCAAGACCATTCGACCCAATATTTACGTAGCTTTAGGCATCTCCGGTGCGGTACAGCATACCGCAGGAATGGATAAAGCGGAGTTGATTATTGGCGTGAACACCGATCCTAACGCGCCCATTTTTGGCGTCTCAAACATCAGCATTGTTGCGGATGCTCATGCCGTATTAGAGGCCATGGCATCTCAGTTAAACGCCATCGAGTAAGGGGAATGCATCTTTCCTAACAACGCTGTAAGTGCCGTTTAACATGCGATGGTTTCAACTTAGATTCCCCCTATACAATTAAAGAATCCTCACTATGGAGGATTCTTTTTGATTGGGCTTAGAATATTGGTTTTTGTCACAGGTCGGGAGAAGTCATGGAATGTGATGATCGTTTTCTTAAGCCTCTCTAACATGCCAAGTTTTCTATGGCCCTACAAGTGTTTTAGCCTTGGCTTCTATTCTTTCCACTCATGGCATGTATAAATGAACGCTTACTGTAATTCAATTTCCAGTTCTTCTTCAGCTTCTTTTATAAATGCTTCGATAAATTTTAGTTTTCTCTTATAGATCTCTAATGCATAATCAAAATGGAATTTTTGAGTGTTTTTATAGAAATCAGGCAAATATTTTTTTATTCTCAATAATGCAGCCTTATAACTCATAGTTTCATTTTGATGATTTTCTGCTAAAGTGTCCCAAAGAATGCTAATAGCGCCTACTTCATCTAATTCATCCGCATCCATTAAAATATAGGATTCTTTGCAGAGTCCTAAGGTATCATTTTGATTATGGTGTAAAACACCTTCTAAGACTTTTGACTTAAACGCTTCTTCTAATTCAAACCCATCCAAGAAGTCTTTGGCTTCCTTATAAGAGGTAATGGCATGATTCTCTTTGCCATTCCAGGCACAGTCATGAAGGCTGGTACTATAGGTGAGTATTTCTAGATCTCCACCTAATTCTTTTTGTAGTCTTTCTACCCACATTAACACTCTTAATGTATGTCTAAAGCGTGAACGAAAGGGATAATTCGGTCTATTGTGTTTTTCAATACTATCTTTGGCAAATTTAAGTGCGATTTCTTTTGTTAGCTTCATAGTTACCCCCATTGTTTGGATTTGAGTCAATAATCAAGACACATTGCCTCTCACTATTATTTTAATGAGTTAAACTCTTTGTGTCCAACTTTTCATACTAACACTAGAGTATCTAGTTCACCTATTCTAATCCAAACGTTTAATAACTAACGTAAAATACTAAGGTTTTCTTTTTTAAGCAAATAAACATATAAATAAA
>SKKW01000103.1:0-6032 GCA_007123535.1 Candidatus Izemoplasma sp.
AAGGCTTCTTGAGTGAAATTGAACAAGGTCAAATGATTGCGCACATGTTAGAAGATATTTTTGATGCTCAGTACGCAGGAGGTTTTGTGTTCGCCTGGCAAGATGAATGGTTCAAGCGAACATGGAATACGATGGATTTTGACTTACCATTAAGACGACCATTTTGGTCTAATGTTCAGACGAATGAACAACATTTTGGTTTGATGGCCTTTGATCCTGGTATCAATCAAAGAAAGCGTTATGTTGACGGGGATTTTAGTGACTGGCTTGAGAGTGTCCCCATAATCAACAACGACCAGATAACACTACACACCGCATTTGATGAACGCTACATGTATGTATACATCCACGCGCCAAACTTCGATTTTTATCAACACGAACTGTGGATTCCTATGATGACCAACCGCGATCAAGGCAATGATCATGTTGTAGACACACAGATCACTTTTTCACATCACGCCGATTTCTTAATCAAGATACGAGGCCCTCATCAATCTTTAATGCAAGTCGATCCCTACTATGATCCGTTTTATTTCTTGTTTCATGAGTTGTTGGAAATGTTACCAACAGATGAACGTTTTCGTCAAAAAAACACTGGTCTGTTTGTGAACATGTATCAAGCCTTGTCGGCAGAACTCTTTTTACCTCAAGACGAAGTCACAATCCCCTTCAGTAAGCATCATACGGGCGTTTTAACATATGGAAATGCTAATCCTAATCATGAAAGCTATCATTCTCTTGCAGATTTTTATGTTCGAGAAGGCCATATTGAACTTAAAATTCCTTGGCAATTGCTAAATATTTCGGATCCATCTAGTAAGATGATGTTAAGCGATTTCTATCGTAACCGGCAATTTGAGCATGAGCCCATTGAGGGTCTATTTATTGGGGCTTATTATCATCATGATCCTATGGTACCTTATCACATTGAGATGGTGGCCACGACGTGGGAAGGTTGGGAGTTTCCGACCTGGCATGAACGACTAAAACAATCCTACGACATCGTCAAAGAAGCATTCCAACAATTTAGTGGAAGTCGTTAATTAAGACGCTATCCTTGACTAAGTTCTATGGATGTTCAACAGTCACCTCTTGAACATCATGAACAATTAAGCTATACTGACATCACCATAAAGAGAAGGCGAGAGACAAGCTCGATGACCCTTCAACAAACTACTAAATCTAGCAAGGTGCTAAAGCTTGAATGATGGTGTCATGATGGCCCATCTTTTGATGGGCTTTTCTTTTTGGTAGAAAAGAGGAGAAGATGAGAAAATTTAATGCTTTTAAAGTCAGTCAAATTGCGATTGACAAAACAGAACACCAACAGCTGTATGTGCACGACCCTAAGCGTCGTGACGAAGTTTTTGAAACGCTTTATGCGTTAGGTTTTACCACGCGTTTAGAGGAGTACACCGAACGCACTGCGCGCTTGCCGATTGTGGTGAACACCAAATATGGAAACTTTCATACGTCAGCCTCTGGGGCGTATGTGGCGTTTGCTTTAGAAGGGGGCGCGAAGTTACTGACGCTGGATGAACTCCTTGAGCTTATCGATGAGCCCCCTGTATCATGAGCGATTAAGAAACCAAAAGACACAGAAGATAACATTCGTTTAACCCCATAAAAAACACACACGACTAACCGTTCACTGGTTTGTCGTGTGTTTTAGTCTTCTTAAAGCTTCACTCACTTCAATGCGCCAAAGGTAGACGACAAAACTTTGATCGTCTGAAGGAAACGTATGCCGTGGTGGTCCAAAACGTTTGACCCATAGTTTTTGTGCGTGTGCCAAAATCGAATCAAAACAGACCACCTGAATGCCTTGTCTTAAGACCTCTTCTAAAATAAAGATGATGATCGGGGTGCTTAACCCTTCCTTTTGACGTTTAGGGTCAATATAGAGTGAGCCAATCTCATAGTCGTTTTTAAACGCATCACCGGTGCGCCTGAGTATGCCTTCATTCGGTGGTGTTTGATACGCGATGGTCGCCATAAACTGCGCCTCATCATACACCATAAAGTAATGCGCGGTCGCTAGATTCACCGTTTGATCGAACTGGCGCATCTTATAAGCCAGTTCATCTTCAGGGGTGAAGTCTGAGGCGTGGTTGGTACGTCTAAATGCTTCGGTTAAAACCTTTAACCATAAGCGTTCAATCGCCGCTCGGTCGTGTATGGTGGCTTTTTTAAACGATAGCGTCATGAAGTCTCCTTAATCGCGGTCTTCGCGCTGAAAGACACGGACAAACTCGACGTGCATCTCAACAGGCTGATCAAACAAATGGTTGGGTGGGGTTTGACCGCCATCAAAGGTACCGCCAACGGCCAAATTTAAAATGAGATAAAACGTTTGATCAAACGGCGCTGGAAAGTCATAGCCCGTGTTGTGCCACTGAGTGACTCGGTGGTAAAGTTCATCGTTCACATAAAAACGAATTTCTTCTTCATCCCATTCAACCGTGTATAAATGAAAGTCTACAATGCTTTGGCCATCTCTAAATCGGTAATAGGCACTGCGGTACGTGTTATGAGGCCACGGCCCTCCGAAATGAAGCGCGCTTGAAATTTCATAAGGTAAACGCCCACGTGCTTCCATGATGTCAATTTCACCACTATTCGCCCAACCCCCATACACTTCATCTAAAGGCATCATCCAAAAGGCTGGCCATAAGCCCACGCCTGCAGGAAGTGCAATCAACGCTTCAAAGCGACCATAGCGTTGCGCAAAAGTTTCTCTTGTATAAAGTCGTGCGGACGTGTAAGGCATCCCTTGATGAGACTCTAAACGGGCTTCGATGATCAAACGACCCTCCTCCACACGCGCATTTTCTTCACGGTAATACTGACGCTCGTTGTTGCCCCAACCCGTTAACCCGTACTGTGCGCCTGTGCCGAGTTGAAACCCCCAATGATCGAGGTTCACCCCAAAGGCGTTAAGATTTTCCCCTTCACCTGAAAAATCATCGCACCACGTTAAACGAAACCCTTCAAGCGTGGCGTCGCAAGGCCCATCATTGTGGCTATTTTTAACCAATTCAGTGCATCCACCAAGGAAGAGGATGGCACTGATTAATAGTAACAATTTAAACATCGTATCCCTCTTTTCTTTTTTAAGTGTAGCACATAAACCGTTTAATCATCGTTAGAAATGAAGAAAAAACAACAGCTTACACATCATACACACGCCCGCTTAAAAAGGGTCTCGATTTTACAGCCGTTAGCATCTGTGATACAGTGAAAGCATTAAAAGAGAGATTGATTGGGAGTGATGATGTGAAAAAAGCGTTAACGCTTGAAGAAGCCCTTAAAACACCATGTAAGTACCGTGATAAAACACTCGCACAAGCACCGATGACAAATTTTAGCTCGACGCCGGATGGACTTCATGGGATGCCTTTAGCCTTTTGGGCTGAGTGGAATCTTGAAGACCGTCCACGGCGGATGGCCTTACTCATGGATGATTGTCAAGAAGAGTACCGACCGTATGCGGAAGGGATCTTACCCAACTTACAAAAACTGGTGGATGTCTTTAGAGAGAAAAAAGCCAAAGAAGAGGGCGTCTGTATTGCTTGGAGTTCTTGGAGTCGTCAATTTGATGATGGCATCTCAAACGCAATGGACCGTTGGTATGGCCCTCGAGGTTTGCGCGTGGACAACCCCGAAAACGCGGCCTATATTTTTACCGGTGAAGCAGGCTTACAGCCTTTAAAAGAGATTGCGCCCACGGACGCTGAAAAAGCGGACGGTTGGTTTTATCACGGGAAACATTTGGATATGTTTTGGACCTTTAATGAGGATGGCACCTCTTACTTGGATGAAAAACTGAAAGCTTTGGACATCGATACCATTGTCATCGCAGGCCTATGGACCGATGAGTGTGTTTTAGCGACCGCCTATGCGGGAAGCTCCAGAGGCTACGATGTGGTGCTCGTTCGAGATGCGACCGCGACCGCCACTGAAAACCATGAGGTCGCGCTTAAAGTCGCGAACAGTACGGTCGCCAAGGTGTTAACCACCGATGAGATTGTGACATATATGAAAGAGGCCTTTAAGCCAGGGGCCCCTGGGGCTGTGAAAGGGAAAAGCCACCCGGATGGTCGTAAGACAAGTAAATGGTAGTTTCTTAAACACTTGTAAGGAGTTCAGTTGAACTCCTTTTTTGATGGTTTTTACCGGATCATCGAGCGGTGGGAGTCTTTTTTTAATAACAAATCACAGTCTTAATGAGCTCTCATGAGACGGATTTTTAATCACGTCATTGTGTCATAATCATGGTATACTAAACGAAAGATGACAATCAGGGGAGGGAATGTATGAAAACACCAACGCCACCTTACGCGAAAAAGACCATCCATCGTTTAGGTTTTGGTGCCTGGCCTTTAGGCAACACATCACGAGGGCATACGATGAAAGAAGATGAAGGGGTCGCGTTAGTCCGTGCGGCTTACGATGCAGGCATCACCTTTTATGACACCGCCCCAAATTATGCAGCTGGTCGCAGTGAGACCATCCTTGGACGGGCACTTAAAGGAAGACGTGAAAAGGTGGTCATTAATTCTAAGTTTGGTCACCATCCGGATAACAGTTTAAACTTTGATGAAACATTGATTCGACCTTCAATTGAAGGGAGTCTTAAACGACTTCAAACGCATTATCTTGATTCGGTATTGTTACACAATCCAGACCGTTCAATCTTGGAAGGTAAAACCAATCATTTTAAGATCTTAGACGACTTAAAAAAAGAAGGGTTAATTCATGCCTATGGTGTGAGTATCGATACTAAAGAAGAACTCGCGCTTGTTCTCAAACGACAAGACATCGAGGTCGTTGAACTATTGTTTAATGTCTTTGCGCAAGAGGTTAGACCCCTACTCGATGAACTCAAACGACGTCAGATCAGTGTGATAGTGAAAGTGCCCCTTGATTCGGGTTGGCTCGCTGGTCAGTATCACAAAGACAGTGTGTTCACCGACATTCGCTCAAGATGGTCCAACACTGATCGCGCTCGTCGTCATCTCTTAGTTGACAAACTGAAGCAAATGACCCAAGACGAGACTTTGGTACATTATGCGCTTGGATTTATATGGTCTTATGATGCGGTGACCACCGTCATTCCGGGGATTCGCACGCTAGAACAACTAAACGAGCATGTAAAGGCGCTTGATTTTGCGTTTCCAAAAGGGTTAAAAGAAGCGTTTGAAGCGCTTTACGACGACGAAATTAAGCATGACCCTCTCCCTTGGTAAACACTGGTACCCTATTTTTAGGCTAAGAAATGCTTTGTACTATTTACCATCTACGTCATACTTGGAGTCAATCTATGCTCAATGATTACACACTCGTACGTTTAGTGGTGTCACAAGTCTTTGTTTTGTTGTATGTGCTCATGATGGTGCCTTTAAAAACCCCACAACGACGATCACAAAAGCGATTGGTCATGGGGAGTGTGATGATTGTCCTACTGAACGCTTGGGTGATTGTTCGCCTAGGCATTTCGTTTTATATCTCATTTTATTTTTAACCCTTTTACTGCCTTACATTGTGATGCTAAGTGTGCTTGCAAAAGATCACTTTAAAAAAGTTGTCTTTGCCTTATTAACCATCCAAGTCCTAGGCAATATGGCGATCATGCATGGTTTGCTTGCCTCATACTTATTTGCAGGTGAGAATCACCCACTTATAGATACGCTCGCTCGGACCGTGACTTATCTTTTGTTTTTACCGCTTTTTGCTTGGTTTGTGAGACCCATCTATTTTAGAATGTTACAATCACTCAAACGAGGATGGTGGCTCTTAAATGCCTCGTTGATGGTTTCCTATGCGCTTGCCTACCTTACACTCTTTGTTCCGGATGCGATTTTTAATCGTCCAGAATACTTTATTCATGGGTATATTGGGATTGTTTTAGCCCTTTTTATTTACGCCATCATTTTAATGCTATTCATTGAAGTGGATTCAAAAGTCGCCATTGAAATTGATAAAACACGCCTAAGCCTTTCCCTTGAAAAGTTTAAAGAAGAAACGGAAAA
>SKKW01000033.1:0-6002 GCA_007123535.1 Candidatus Izemoplasma sp.
AAACCATCCATAATGATTAAAACAACAGGTTTTTTCATAATTTCCTCCTCAACGTTTATTATACCAAGTTTGGCGGTCTTTTTAAAGGTAAAGGGGGTGTCGGTAAGCGTTTACTTGTTTTCGCTAGGGAGTTTCTTTTTTCTTAAAAGGCCGTATAATAAAAGAGATAGTAGGTTGGCTATGACGACACCGAAACTGACGAAACTTTATGAGAAATTAAGCGCACATAAAGCACCGTATCCACAGAACTACACGATCCCTGAACAATGGGTTCGTTTTGAGTACAAAGGCAAAGAAGCGCGCCAAACCCCTAGCGGGGAATGGTTGGTCGATCCTTACGCCTTTTACCCAGCACTGATCAAACAGGTCTTTTTAAAGAAAGCCAAAAAAACGAAGGATTATACTAAATCCATTGCGATCAATCATCCCCCTAAACGGAAAAAAAGCGACTTGCCTGGCGATTGGTTAAAAGAAGCCAGCATATATTCATCGCTTTTAAGAACCTCAGGCGCCTGGGATCATGACCGTGATGGTGTTTTGAGCGATCAAAACATCCATGGGCTCAAAGAAACCGGGACCTTCTTAAAAATGATTGCCCTGTTGCCTCATTTAGCCTACATGGGCTTAGATACGCTTTATTTGTTGCCCATCACCAAGTTCTCTTTAAAAGATAAAAAAGGGGATTTGGGCTCGCCTTATGGCGTCGCAAACTTTTTTGCGCTTGATGAGAATTTAGCCGATCCTTTATGCAAAGGCAAACTCACCCTCAACGAACAATTCCAAGCACTCGTTGAAGCGGCTCATATTTTAGGCATCCGCGTGATGATTGACATCATCCCACGCACCAATGCGGTTGATAATGATCTGATCAAAGAACATCCTGATTGGTTCTATTGGATTAAAGCAGACCAATTTAATGAGTATAAAATCCCCGCCGTTGAAGGGGTCCCACCGGTCACTCAACCACGTGTGGAAGACTTCCCTTTAATGTATCAAGCGCCTGAAGTTTTAAAGCACCTTTCTCTTTTCTCTTACGACCCTAAAACCTTAGACTCTAAGAAATGGGAAGCGATTAAAGACCGTGACGATTTAGCGGATGCGATTGAAGAAACCTTTAACTTAAAAATCGCCCCTGCCTTTAGCGATCACATCAACGACCCACAACCTCCTTGGACAGACATTACGTTTTTTAGAATGTATTTAGACCACCCTATAGAAGCAAAACCATTCTTACCCCATCAAGACCTCCCACCCTATATATTGTTTGATACGATTAAGTCTAATCTATATCCAGGGGAGAAGCCTAACATGGCTTTATGGGAAACCTTAAGTGACATCATCCCTTATTATCAAAACACCTTTGGCATTGATGGCGCCCGCATTGACATGGGTCATGCTTTGCCCCATCCATTAGTCAAAATGATTTTAGATAAAGCTAGAACGATTGACCCTGACTTTGCGTTCATTGCTGAAGAGCTTAACCCTAAATACGCGAAAGCGGCGCGTGAGGCGGGCTATAACATCATTATTTCGAATGGCTTCATCATGCAGCCACGCATTTGGGAAGGCAAAGCGCGTCGTTTTTACGAACAATCGAGAACGCTTGAAGCGCCGGTCTTTGCCGGTGCGGAAACGCACGACACGCCCCGTATCGTCTCACGCGATGGCGGCGAAACGCTCGCTAAAACACTGACTGTACTCAATCACTTTATGCCTAACGGTGTGCCTTTTATCAATGCTGGGGTGGAGTTTTATGAACCACAACCGATGAACATTGGGCTCGATGCGACCGAAGACGATTTATATCGTTTGCCCAAAGACGACCCTTTCTACGGCAAACTCGCGCTGTTTGACCGCTATCAGCTCCATTACATGCATCCAAGACGTCATGAGATTCCGAACATTTTAAACTTCTTAACCCCACTAAGAAAAGACGTCATCAAAGCCATTACCAACGCCGAAGCGTTTGTACCCATTTATGACGATCATGCCTTGTTTGTCGGGTTTGGTTACATCCTAAGCAAACGCAAGAAAAAAGACAACGTCCTCATGGTCTTAGGGAACTTAAACCCCTACCATGACGTAAACCTAAGACCGTCGATTCATGATTTAAGACGACTCAGTCAAAACGAGGAACCTTTAGGAAAACTGCTCTTTTCAACGCACGAACCCCCGCGTGTTTTCTCTCAGTTTAGTGAGCATCACTGGCTTGATTTACACCTCGGCGCCGGGGAAGTTAAAATTGTCAAATTCTAAGAAAAAATCGTAGCGCAATCGCTACGATTTTTTAATGGTCTTCGGGGTATAAGATGGGTGTAATTCGAGGCAATACAGTCAGCAACACCAAAATCGTGATCGGCCACTTCACCACAGTCACCAAGAACCGCCAAGGTAAAAGCGCAAACATCCCTGTGTTAAACCAAAGGTATTGTTGGGCGGTGCTCAACGCAAAAGCCACAAGGGTTGACACAACGACCACCAAACTGATTCTTACAGGATGAATGGGATGACGTTTTACGTATAAAAACCAGCCGGCCATAAAGCCAATAAAGACATCGGCTAAGTTTAGTAAAAAGCTGAAACTAAAACCGCTTTGTAGCCAAAAAATGATGTCAGCCGCAAAGGCGACTACCGCGCCAAAAAAGGGCCCTAATAACATCCCTGCGATGAAGATGGGGACGTCGTGAAACGACATTCTAAACTGCGGGGTGGTAAACGACAAATAAAGTTTACTCACAAACACAAGGCCGACAAACATCCCTGCCAGCGTGATCGCACGTAACCGTGCTGAAACCATACAAAAAACCTCCTTTAAAGTTAAAAGAGGTCCACAAAATGCCAAAAAAACCATTCAGCGGACGCATGTCGCCACCGCCACCTTTTAAGGTGTTCGTTTAGGCCCAACTTCCCATGGCCTAACACTTAACGCGACGACACTACTCTGATAGATGTATTGTATCACAGTTCAAATAAAGTCTCATCCTTTAAACAAAAATCGATGGGTTGACGCCCCTTTGACACTAAAAAGGCGTTGGCTTTAGAAAAATGGTGGGCTTTTAAAAACCCTCGGTGCGCACTTAAAGGCGAAGGATGAGACGTCTTTAAGATTAAATGGTGGGTTGTTTCAACATAAGGCGCATACGTTTGTGCATGGTTGCCCCATAAACAAAAAACCAAGGGTTTGGGATAGTCGGCCAATTGACGCATCACATCGTCGATAAAAGGCGCCCACCCCGCGTGTCGTGCGTGCAGGGGCTTGCCGTGATCCACCGTTAAACGGGTGTTTAATAATAAGACGCCTTGGCGGGCCCAAGCACTTAAATCGCCGTGCGCAGGCATCGCGCACCCTAAATCATACGTTAAAGCTTTAAAGATGTTTTTTAACGAGGGTGGGAGAGGTTGACCTTTTGGCACACTAAAGGCCAAGCCGTTGGCCTGTTGTGGTTGATGATAAGGGTCTTGACCTAAAATGATGATTTTTAAATCGTCTAACGGAGCCAGTTCAAACGTTCTAAACCAAGCCTTTTTTTGGGGATAGAGGGTATGATGTTCTGCTTCTTTCGTGATCGTTTCAAGCCAAGTTTGACCCTCTTTTGTGTTGAAATACCGACGGTAATCGAGCATACGTTCACCTCACAAAAAGGCGCTGTAAACAGCGCCTTAAAGGTGTTTTATTATTTGTTTTCGATGGCTGCTTGAGCCGCTGCAATAATTGCAATAGGAATACGGAATGGTGAACATGAAACATAGTTAAGGCCTGCTTTGTGGAAGAACTTAACACTTTCAGGATCGCCACCGTGCTCACCACAAACACCGACAATCAGGTTTTTGTTGCTTGCTCTACCCGCATCGGTTGCCATGGTGACTAAGGCACCCACACCGACTTGGTCGATCGACGCGAACACGTCGTGTTTGAAGATTTCTTTGGCTTCATATTCTGGTAAGAATTTACCCGCGTCATCGCGGCTGAAACCGAAGGTCATTTGGGTTAAATCGTTGGTGCCGTAGCTGAAGAAGTCTGCTTCAGCTGCAATTTGATCCGCCACTAACGCGGCACGTGGGGTTTCAATCATCGTACCCACAAGATATTCAAGTGAGGTGTTGGCTTCTTTAATAAGCGCATCGGCGGTTTCTTTAACCACCGCTTTTAACATTGTAAATTCTTCAACCGTTGAGACCAAAGGAATCATGATTTCAGGTTTCACAACGATGCCTTGAGCGGCCATTTCTAAAGCAGCCATGATGATCGCTTTCGTTTGCATGACCGTAATTTCTGGGTAAGTCACCGCTAAACGGCACCCACGGTGTCCAAGCATCGGGTTGAACTCATGGAGTTCATCCATCGCTGCCAATAACACATCTTCACTGACACCGATTTTTTTAGCGACTTCAGCCGCTTCTTCTTTTTGTGGTAAGAACTCATGAAGTGGTGGGTCTAATAGACGAATGGTGACGGCTTTGCCGTCCATCACTTTAAAGATTTCTTTGAAGTCTTTAAGTTGGTGAGGTAATAAACGCTCTAACGCCGCTTCACGGTCTTCTTTGGTTTTGGCAATGATCATACGACGGACGTCTGTGACACGCTCATCGTCAAAGAACATATGCTCAGTACGGGTTAAGCCGATGCCTTCAGCACCAAACTTAATCGCCGTTAAAGAATCACGTTCGTTATCTGCGTTGGCTTTCACGCCTAACGTTTTAAACTCTTTTGACCAGGTTAAAATTTGTTCGAATTCGGCTGAGAATTCAGGCATTTTTGTGCCGATGCTGCCTTCATACACGTGACCCGTAGAGCCATCGATACTGAAAGCGTCGCCTTCGTTGTAGACTTTACCGTTAATAGTCATGGTACGTGCTTTTTCATTGATTTGAATCGCGCCAGCACCAGCGACACAGCATTTACCCATGCCGCGTGCTACCACCGCTGCGTGTGAGGTCATGCCGCCAAGTTGCGTCACGAAACCTTCCGCTACGATCATCCCTTCGATGTCATCCGGTGAGGTTTCTTTACGGAACAATAAGACTTTGCCGTAGTGTTCTTTGAGTTCTTGCGCACGTTCAGACGTGAACACAATGTGACCAGTCGCGGCGCCTGGTGAGGCTGCTAACCCTTTCGTCACACTTTTCGCGGCCGCAATCGCTTTTTCTTCAAAGACTGGGTGTAAGAGTTGATCAATCGCTGAAGCTTCAACTTTTAAGACGGCTTCTTCTTTGCTGATGAGGCCTTCGTTGACTAAATCAACCGCAATTTTAACGGCCGCTTCTGCGGTACGCTTACCGGTACGTGTTTGTAAAATGTGTAAGACGCCTTCTTCAATCGTGAACTCAACGTCTTGCATTTCACGGTAATGCGCTTCTAAATTGTCTAAAATCGTCACGAGTTCTTTGTAGATTTCTGGACGTTCTTTGTCAAGCTCGTCTAGATCAAGTGGCGTTCTAACACCCGCAACGATGTCTTCACCTTGCGCGTTAAATAAGAACTCACCAAAGATTTTCTTTTCACCCGTTTTAGGGTTACGCGTGAAGAGAACGCCGGTTCCTGAGTTAGGACCTGTGTTCCCAAAGACCATCGCTTGAATGTTCACAGCTGTCCCTAAGTTATGGTCAATTTTGTTGTGGATACGATAGGTGCGAGCACGTGGGGTGTCCCAACTACGGAAGACCGCATCGATCGCTTCATAGAGTTGTTCCATCGGTGATTCTGGGAAGGGTGAACCCACTTCTTTTTCGTAAATCGCTAAGAAGGCTTCCGCAATGGTTTGCCATTCTACAGCACTGATTTCAACGTCGGTTTTGTAGCCTTTTTCTTCTTTAAGACCTTCTAAAACTTCGTCGAACAGATCGTACTCAACGCCTTTAACGACTTCACCGAACATTTGAATCAAACGACGGTATAAGTCCCAGACAAAGCGTGGGTTGCCGGTTTTTTCAATCATGCCTTCAACCACAGTTTTGTTCATCCCAAGGTTTAAGATGGTGTCCATCATCCCTGGCATGGAGAA
>SKKW01000143.1:0-6002 GCA_007123535.1 Candidatus Izemoplasma sp.
AGATGTCGCGTTTTATTTTGTCATTAACACCGCTCGTTTAGAAACCCAAACAACGGCGCAAATCGTCACGCTCGCGAAGACGTTAGAAGACGCAGCTGGGCTTTCCTTGACGGGCATCATTCATAACACCAATCTCTTAGAACAAACCACGCCAGAGATGATTACCAACGCTGAACCGATGGTGGCAGCGGCGGCCAAGGCCTTAGGCTTAGAGGTGATATCGACGGTGTATCTACACTCGATCACGCCCGACCCTCATTGGCTCGGCACCCCATTACCACTCACGCGTTACATCGGTGACGCGTGGCTAAAAGGAGGCTACTAACATGGCCAAAGGAAGAATTATCATCAACGAAGAACGATGCAAAGGATGTTCACTGTGCATTCCTCATTGCCCAGTGCACATTTTAGCGCTTGATAAAACAAAGACCAACCAAAAAGGCTACACCCCTTTAATGGTGACCGATAAGGATAAATGCATCGCGTGCAAGTTTTGTGCGATGATGTGTCCTGACAGTGTCATTACGGTTGAGAAATTTGTGAGCGCATAAGGAGGCAGTATGGCTAAAGTATTGATGAAAGGCAACGAAGCGATGGCCCTAGCGGCGATAAAGGGAGGGTGCGATGCTTTTTTTGGGTATCCCATCACCCCACAAAATGAGTTGCCCGAATATTTATCGTATCACATGCAAGATCATGGCAAAGTGTTTGTTCAAGCGGAAAGTGAAGTCGCGGCTATTAACATGGTATATGGCGCCGCAGGGGCGGGCGCCAGAGTGCTCACCTCATCCTCTTCTCCAGGCATTGCGTTAAAACAAGAAGGCATTTCTTACATGGCCGGCAGTGAACTGCCTGCGGTCATCATTAACGTCATGCGTGGGGGCCCAGGACTCGGCTCCATTCAACCCAGTCAGGCCGATTACAATCAAGTGACGCGCGGTGGCGGCAACGGCGACTATCATTTATTGTCGTTTGGGCCTGAAAGCATTCAAGAAGCGGTCAACATCATTAAAGACAGTTTCCGTTTAGCGGATAAATACCGCAACCCAGTGATGATTGCGGTGGATGGCTTAATTGGTCAAATGATGGAACCGGTCGATTTAGATGAACCCATCGATTTAGCGATCGAAGAAAAACCATGGGCGGCCGATGGTCATAGCGCCAAACGTGAAAAAATCAATAAAATTGTGTCGCTCTTTTTAGACACAAAGGATTTAGAAGCGCATAACTTAAAACTCCATAAAAAATACCAAGCCATCATCAAAGAGGAACAACGTTACGAACTGGTTCAATGCGACGATGCAGACTTAGTCTTAGTCGCTTATGGTTCGATGGCGAGAATTGCGCGCTCCGCGATCGCTTTAGCGCGTCAAAAAGGCTATCGTGTGGGCTTATTAAGACCCATCACCTTGTGGCCTTTCCCAGAACAAGGCTTTAACGCCTTAAGCGATAAAGTCACCGACCTGATGACGGTTGAGATGAGTCTTGGGCAAATGCATCAAGACGTCTTAATTGTCAATCAAGGTAAGCGCCACACGCATTGGTTTGGTCGCACCGGTGGCGTCGTGCCAAGCGCTGAGGAAATGCTCGAAGCGATTGAAAAAGTCGTCTTAAAAGGAGCGGTAGCATGAACAGTAAAGTCATCTATGAACCGACCAAAGGCTTAACCGATACCCCCATGTCTTATTGCCCTGGGTGTACCCATGGCATCATCCACAAATTAGTCGGTGAAGTGTTAGAAGAAAAACAACTCATTGGCGAAAGCATTGGTGTGGCGAGTGTAGGTTGTTCCGTTATGAGTTATGAGTTTTTTAACTGTGACATGCAGCAAGCACCGCACGGTCGCGCTCCCGCGGTGGCCACAGGCATCAAGCGTGTGCGTCCAAACCATACGGTGTTCACTTACCAAGGCGACGGCGATTTAGCCTCCATTGGGATGGCGGAAGTCATTCATGCGGCGCACCGCAGTGAAAACATCACCATCATCTTTGTCAATAACGCCATTTACGGGATGACCGGGGGTCAAATGGCCCCAACGACGTTGATTGGTCAAAAAACCACGACCTCTCCAAGAGGCCGTCAACTTGACGCAGGCATGCCCTTAAGAATCGTTGAGATGCTTGCCACGATTCCTGGTGCTACCTATTTAGAGCGCGTCAGTGTGCATGACCCAAAACATGTTATCAAAGCAAAAAAAGCGATTGAAAAAGCGTTTGATACGCAAACCAAAAAACAAGGGTTCTCACTCATTGAGTTTATTTCAACGTGCCCGATTGGTTGGGGTATGACACCTAACGACAGTTTAACGTGGGCGAAAGAGACCATGATTCCTTACTATCCTTTAGGTGTTTATAAAGACACGAGAGAGGAGCGCGAACCATGGATCAAAGAATAATTGTCGCGGGCTTTGGGGGGCAAGGGGTGATGTTGCTCGGTCAAATCTTATCGTACACGGCAACCGCCCTTGATTTACACACCGTGTGGATCCCTTCTTACGGCCCAGAAACCAGAGGCGGCACAGCCAATTGTTCGGTCATTATCTCTGAAGCACCGATTCATTCACCTTTAGTCGAGCATCCAGATATTTTACTCGCCTTAAACGAACCCTCCCTGCGTAAATTTGAACCGCAAGTCACTTCTAGCGGGATCATCATTGTGAACAGTTCCTTAGTGAAAGACTATACGTTTAGAAGTGATGTGACGGTCCTAGAAATTCCGGCCAATGAGATGGCCTTAGGACTTGACAATTTAAAAACGGTCAATATGATTATGTTGGGGGCCTTTATGACGAAAGCCAAGTTACTCGATGAAGAGGCCATTCATAAGACGATAGAAAAAACCTTCTCTGGCGCGAAAGCCGCGCTACTCCCTTTGAATCAACAAGCGTTAGCCATGGGGTATGAACACGCGCAAGCTCAACATTAAGGAGGGGTTCGATGCGTATTTTAACCATCAACCCAGGTTCTACCAGTACGAAAGTGGCGGTCTTTGACAATCAAAAACGGATTGCCAAAGCCACCATTAAACACGATACCAGTGAGTTGTTACAGATTGAGACGCTCGTTGACCAATTGCCCTTGCGTCAAAGTGTTGTGGAGGACTTTTTAGACGAATATGGCATTGATTTAAAAACCATTGACGGGTTTATTGGTCGCGGCGGTCTTTTAAAGCCTTTAGAAAGTGGGCTTTATGAAGTCAACCCAACGATGATTGAAACACTCTCCACCAATCGTTACGGGGTGCATGCATCAAATTTAGGTGGGCTTTTAGCGCATGCTTTAGCGTCCAAAGTCAATAAAAAAGCGTACATTGCGGATCCTGTCGTCGTCGATGAAATGCGTCAAATCGCGAAAATTAGTGGGCTTAACGGCGTCAGTCGACGTAGTTTGTTTCATGCGCTGAATCAAAAAGCGGTCGCCCGCAAATACGCCGAGCAAATCGATCAACCGTATGATAAACTCAACCTGATCATCGCCCATTTGGGTGGTGGGATTTCGGTTGGGTATCATCATCATGGACGCGTGGTGGATGTCAATAATGCGCTTGATGGCGATGGCCCCATGTCACCCGAACGCACAGGGTCGCTGCCAGTGTGTGCGGTCATTGACATGGCCTATAGCGGTCAGTTCACCCAAGAAGAACTTTTAAAAACGGTGCGGTCTTATGGTGGGATGTTTTCTTACCTGAACACCAAAGACGCCGAAGCCGTTTCCGACATGATTGCCTCAGGTTCAGCCAACGCGCGTAAAGTGTTCAAAGCGATGGTGTATCAGATTGCTAAAAGCATTGGTGCCCTTTATGGCGTCTCTTACGGCAATTTAGACGCCATCATCTTAACGGGTGGCCTCGCTTACAACGCCGACATCATCGAGCCACTTAAAGAGATGATTAAACACATGGCACCCGTGGTGGTTTATCCGGGGGAAAACGAACTTGAAGCGCTCGCTTTTAACATGCAAGCCTTCTTAGAAAGTAAAATTCCAGCCAAACTTTATCAAGAGACCGATTAATCCACCGCAAGGTGGATTTTTTTTACGGAAAATCCTGTCGGTAACGTATGATGATGATGGAGGTACGTATGATATGTCTTGATTGTGGTCAACTTGTCCGGAAAGAAGATTGGTTAAGCTTGTTTCATTTTAAAGCGCAGTGTTTAGAATGTAAAGCCCGTCAGAAACGACCTCTAAACGTCATTCACTATCCTTACAAACACACCGAACTGACGCTTTATGAAGTGCTTCACCCCCATCCTTATTTTGACCGTTTAAGTTTAAACGAGCCTCACGGTGAATGGCTTCACGCCCCTTGGTTTCATGACACAGAGGTCTTAGCATGTGCCCTTGCGCTGCTTTATGAGCAACGACTTTACCTCGCTCAAGCGCTCACCTTAAACGTCTTAGAAAAAATTCACGAAACCGAAGCACTTTCGGTCTATATCATCGCGTAAAGCTATGCTATAATAGAATTATAACAAGCAAGGAGATGATGATATGATTGTTGAAGTACGTGGCAAGAACGGTTTCCAAGTCACGGAAGCCATCGAGAATTACGCGACCGATAAACTCGGTAAGATTGAACGCTATTTCAAAGAAGAACTCGAAGCGTTCGTGGTGTGTAAAATCTACAAAGATCACCACAAAGTCGAAGTCACCATCCCCACCAAGTACTTCACCATGCGGGCTGAAGTCGGGGTCGAAGATATGTATGCGGCCATCGATTTAGCGATTGACAAGCTCGAAGCCCAAATTCGCAAAAACAAGACCCGAATGCATCGTAGCTTACAGAAAAAAGAAGGCGTCGGCGAACTCTTTGCGGAAGCGATTGATCTTGAAGCGCTTGAGCGGGAACTGGTCCAAAAACCACTGCGCCGCAAACGCATTGAACCAGAAACACTTTCCGCGGATGAAGCCATCACATCGATGGATTTACTCGGCCATGATTTTTACATTTACCGTGATCAAGACACAGGCAATGTCCATGTCGTTTACTTAAGACAAGACGGATCCTATGGTGTGATTGAGACTGTGTAAAACAAAGTGCACCCTCGGGTGCACTTTTTCTCGCTTATAGCACATCGTATAACCGTTCAAAAACAACCCGAAATATGGTATTATAGCGTTAACATTATGAGGTGAAGTCTATGTTAAAAAAACTCTTTGATCCAAGCCGTCGCGCGCAAAAAACACTGAGCGCCTTCGGCGATCAAGTTCTCGCACAAGAAGCCACCATGGCTGCGCTTAGTGATGAGGATATCAAAGCTAAAACGGAAAGCTTTAAAGCCCGGGTCCAAGCGGGAGAAACCTTGGATGAGATTGAAGTCGAAGCGTATGCCCTAGTGCGTGAAGCGTCAACCCGGGTCACCGGAATGACGCCTTTTAAAGTACAAATCATGGGCGCCCACGTCATTCATCAAGGCAACATTGCGGAGATGAAAACGGGGGAAGGGAAAACACTAACGGCTGTCATGCCAGCCTATTTAAACGCCCTTTCTGGTGAGGGGGTCCACATCATTACCGTCAATGAATACTTAGCGGCTCGAGAGACCGAAGGGGAAATTGGCGATTTATTTCGTTTCTTAGGATTGAGTGTGGGTCTTAACAAACGCGAACATACCAAAGAAGAAAAACGCGCCGCGTATGCCTGCGATATTTTATATTCAACCAACAACGAAGTGGGGTTTGACTATTTAAGAGATCACATGGTCATCTATGCGGATGACATGGTTCAAAGACCGCTTAATTTTGCGATCATCGATGAGGTCGACTCGATTTTAATTGATGAGGCGAGAACCCCTTTGATCATTTCTGGGGGCGCGAAACAAACGGCGAATCTATACGCTCAAGCCAACACGTTCGCGAAGACCTTACAAGAAGACGATTACGACATCGATCTAAAATCAAAATCGGTGACGTTAACCGAATCTGGGGTGGCCAAAGCGGAACGCCATTTTGCGGTTGAAAACCTTTATGATTTAGATCACGTCAGCTTATTACATCACATCA
>SKKW01000088.1:0-5965 GCA_007123535.1 Candidatus Izemoplasma sp.
AAAGACATCATGTGATTCATGGATGTTATAGGACTCTGTTCGGTTTTGGTTATGGGACACGACCTCACTCGTCGCATAGCGATCATCTAGGGCAGGTTTAAACACAACAATGTTTGCTTTTGCATATTCTAGACGCTTAATTCTTCGTAGTAATTCTTCTGTTTTTCCCGCGAACATAGGGCCACAGATGACCTCGATCCAACCTTCTTTTTGTTTTAACACCACGTGTATCACCTCAATAATAGTGTACATGAAGCGGGGGGTTTTTAAAAGCAAAAAATAAAAGGACAGGGGGGCTGTCCTTTACTCGCTTACGCTTCGTTTTCTTGTTTAATACCGTAACGCTTGTTGAAACGTTCTACCCGACCATCTGCTGCCGCATGTTTTTGTTTACCGGTGTAAAATGGATGACAGTTTGAGCATGTGTCCACCTTAAATTCGGGTAAAACTGAGCCTGTTTCGAATTCATTTCCACAGGTTGAACAAACGACTTTGAAACGGTGGTATTTAGGATGAATACCTTTTTTCATTTCAAAATCTCCTTCCGCCATGACGTTGTCATAGTAAGTTTTTCTAAAGCAAATGAATTATAACAAAGGCGATGCATGAATGCAAGTTATTTGTTGAAATTCCATCAACGATTAGGGGTTCCAGACAAAGTTGTGTGTGCTATACTAAACTTAATAAGGCCTGGGAGGTTTTTATGCGTCATATTTCATTTCAATCCATCGTGGAAGAAACCAAAAAATTACTCATCAAAATGAACTACGAGCTTGATCAAAGCTTTGTTTCACTCATTCAAAAAGCGAAAGCCAAAGAAGACCGTGACTTAGCTAAATCGATTTTAGATGACATTCTGGCCAATCATGATTTGTTCAAAGAGGGAGACTTCCCGAAGTGCCAAGATACTGGGATGGTCGTCGTTTTTGCTAAACTTGGTGAAGATTGCAAAGTCGACGGTTCTTTATTTGAAGCGATACAACAAGGGGTTCGCAAAGCTTATGAGACAGGCTATTTAAGAAAATCCGTGGTGCTTCATCCTTTTGATCGGGCCAATTCTAAAGATAACACACCTGCTATCATCCATACAGAGCTCGTTCCTGGTGATCAACTCACCTTGAAGATTGCCGCAAAAGGGGCTGGCAGTGAAAATATGTCTGCGTTAAAAATGTTAACCCCCACTGAAGGGATAGACGGGGTCAAAGCCTTCGTTAAAGACACCGTGTTAGCCGCAGGGGGACGGGCGTGTCCACCCATCATTTTAGGGATTGGCATCGGGGGAAATCTAGAAAAGTGTGCATTAATGGCCAAAGAAGCCCTTTTCAGACCCTTAGATGACCAACATGAAGACGCGACCATCCGAGCGCTTGAACAAACTTTATACGATGAAGTAAACGCCTTAAATGTTGGTCCCATGGGTGTCGGAGGAAAAACCACGTGTTTAGCGGTTAAGATTAACATTCATCCGATGCACATCGCCTCGCTTCCGGTCGCTGTGAACATTCAGTGTCATGCCAATCGTCATTTAGAGGTGACGTTATGATTCGCTTACAGACTCCCCTTGATGAAACGAAATGCCTCGCCTTAAAGGCTGGGGATCGTGTTTTGTTGAGTGGTACGATTTATGGCGCTCGCGATCAAGCCCATTTACGTTTAAAAGATGAGACTTCTCTTCCTATCGACCTCAAAGGTGCTGTCATTTATTATGTAGGGCCAACACCCACAAAGCCGGGTCAAGTCATCGGTTCAAGCGGGCCTACCTCAGCGTATCGCATGGACACACTCGCGATTCCCTTGATGGCCCAAGGTGTCAAAGGCATGATTGGTAAAGGCAATCGTTCAGAATCTTTCCAAACATCGATGCGTGAACATAAAGCGATTTATTTCATGAGCATTGGCGGTACTGGGGCCTTACTGGCTAGCAAAATCAAATCACAAAAAACGGTGCTTTATGAAGACCTTGGGCCCGAAGCCCTGATTGCCTTAGAGGTGGAAGATTTTCCTTGTTATGTCGCGTATGACCTCTATGGTGGTAGTATTTTCTCTGAAGACCAATAAAAAAAGTGATCATTTACGATCACTTTTTTACTGACTAAAACGAATGGTTACATCACGCTGAGCGAGGTTGTTTCGAGGGGAGACCACTAAACCCCCAGGCGTAATATGAATCCAATAGTCCCCATCCACAAACGAACGATACGCAAAGGGATAACGGAAGGCTTCAAGGCCACCTAACCTAAAGGATTCTACCTCTTGTATGCCTCCTGGATTCAGTGTATACAAGACCATCGCGGTTTGAATGTCGCGTTCAAGGTTAATGACCCCTGCACTTTGTAAAGGCAACAACATATACTCTTGTTGTTGGTGTAGAAAAACGACCACATCTTGCAAAGGATTACGATCTTCTTCAAGTAGATAGCCAAAATCAGAATAATCAATGATCGTTTGCCAACCGACAAATAGTTCAGTGGGTGTTTGTTGTCTAACCATGTTAATGTTAATCATGTTGTTTTGTAAGTTGCTCGCACCAAGCACACGATGACGATTTAAACGCACTAAATGATCTAACAAAACTAAATCTTCAAGCTCACGCACTTGTTCAAATTTACCTGTGGATCCAATACCAAAGACCACCACCGGATTGACGGGAGAGCGGGGCACAAAGTATAGGTGTCTTTGGTCGTATAGCACATCCTCAATTAAAAAGCGCGGCAACACCAAGCTATCAATCACTTGATTGAAATCGTTATTGATGAGATGAATACGATAATGAATCGGTTCCCGTGTGAGGACGATTGTGTCTTCGTTTGAAATGTTTAAGCTAAACGGACGTTTTTCACCGTCTAAGATTAAGGTCCGTTGATAGGTTAGTGCGTCTTCGACACTAAACTTACTGACAGCGGTTCGAATGCGCTCAACAGGATTTCTTAACTCAAAAATTTCACTTGCAGGCGCAAACAGATAACTGTCATAAAGCAAAATAAACCGATCCTCAAGCAAACGGAGTTGATGGTTAAAATCTGTGAGCAGTGCGGTAGAGTCAACGTCTTGTGTGTCTAAATTAATACGATGTATCGCCGCAAAACTATTCGGAACGGTGCCTTCGATGTAACGCATACCTAAAATTGGTAGAACTTCGGTGTCGCCATTGTGGACGACACTCGGCAAGGATCGATTGAGGGCAAAATTAGGATTCGTAAAGGCTAAATAGGTACTTGTACTCAAAAGCATCTGACCATTGTCATGACGAAGGTTCGTCAAAATGCCTGAAATCCGATAATCATGCATTCTTGGATAGTTTGGCATGCTTAAATCAAAGAGGTAAATCTTTACGGAGTGTTCTCGTAAATGGTAGGGGATAATGCGATTTTCACATTGCCCTTCCGCAAAAGAAACAATCACGACTAGCGTTTGTTCATGAATAAACAACCCTTCAGGAAAAAACTGTTCGGCTTCACACGCAAAGTTCATCAGAGGTAAGCGTCTAATATGTTTTGAATCACGACCATCGACATGTACAACGTCTACACCATTCGAGTTTAAGACAAACACACGATTATCTAAGCGTGTCACAAAATCAATATTCTCATAGGTATTGATTTGTTCTACACGAGCGGATTCACTTAGCTCAACAGGATCTTCAATGTCTGGTTGAAACGGGGTTGTTAAAAACTTACCAAAGAAGTTCTCGTAAGCACTTAAGACATCACTTTCATCGTTTAACACGATTGAGTTTTCTTCTACGGTACGCATATTGACAAACGCTTGAATCAAAATTAAGACAATCAAGGCAATGGGGAGTAATATCGCTAAAAAACGTCTAAGCGTCAACTGTTGAAAACGATACCGTTCAAGATTTCTTGAGATGATTTTACGCATCGATAAGTGTTTATTGAACCGATATTCTAAGTAAAACATCCTTATGACAAGGAAAAAAAGCGTGATTGAAAGCACAATAATGCCAACCACAACGAAGTTGTTATAGATAAATTCAAACACTTCAATAAATTGTGACACGCTATCCCTACCTTATAGTTTTAAAGTTTTTTTGAACGCTTTATAATATCGACGATTCACTTCAACCTCGTCGCCATTTTTCATCAACAACAACAGTTTAGAGTTTAAAGCGGGACGAATGTAATCAATCATGTTCATATTTACTAAAGCATACTTACTGACACGTATAAAATACTTGTCTTGTAACAATTCTTCGACTTCATACAGTTTCATTTTGACTTCATAACGACTGTTACTTAAAATCGCCATCACATCGTCGTTTTCAATGGTGAAGTAAAGTATTTTTCTAGATTCGAGTTGCTTTTGGCCTTGTTCATTGAAGCCTAAGACATGGACATCGTCTGTTTTGACAATCGCATCCAACAATTGGGCAATCTTAAAAGCGTCTTCTTCATCGAAGACGATGTTGACTTTACCGGGTTCGATGAGTTCGGCACTGGTCGTTAAAACATACTCATACTGGGATGAGTCAATGACTTTTAACTTTTCTCTTAAACGTGCGCGCTGATGCTTAGGCACTTTAAGTTTGAACATCTCGAACCTCCTGACCCATAAAAATTGTAGCGCTTTTATTTTACCATAAAAAAACAGAAACTCCGAAAGGGATTTTTCTAGCCTAGTTGCGCCTTAAAAAACCGATAAAGTTTCGCTACCGGTAATCCCATGATGCTTGCGTAGTCGCCTTCAATTTTTTTGACAAACTTAATCGCCTCGCCTTGAATGGCATAAGAACCTGCTTTACCAAAAGGCTCCTTGGAACTGACGTATGCTTCAATTTCATGGCGTTTTAGTGGATAAAATTCGACCGTAGCTAAATCGTGTAACTTTATAACTTCTTGTGTGGGTGAAATTAAAATGCACGCGCTAATGACATCATGAGTGCGTCCTGACAACTGTTCAAGCATCGCGATGGCTTCTTGTTCATTTTCGGGTTTTCCTAATAAAATTTGATCGAGGGCAACCACTGTATCACAGGCTAAGATCCATTGATTTGGGTAATGTGAAGCGGCGGCGTTCGCTTTTAAAGACGCGTTATCGTAAGCGGCTTGTAATCCACTTTGTGTGTGTGATAATGATTCTTCCACCTCAAGATGGACGACCACAAAGGGCCATCCCACATAAGGCATGAGTTCTTTACGACGTGGGGATGTACTGGCTAAGATGATGGGTTTCATATTTCCTCCTTGAGATGCCTTTATTGTCGCATGATTGAATGTAAAATACAATCACAATCCCTTAAGATTATTAAGTTCTCTATGCTATAATAAACGCATGAATGAAGACGTTTTAGCACAAGTTTTAAAGCGCATAAATGACCACGATGCTAAGCGTTATGTCCTAGCTATAAGTGGCGGGGTTGATTCCATGGTCTTATGGCATCTTTTTAAACGTAGTCAAAAGGCTTATGTCGTAGCACATGTCCACCATCACCAACGCCAAGCGTCCGATGAGGAACTTGCTTACATTAAGCATCAGTGTGCGCTTGAAAACACCCTTTTTTTTGAGCATCACTTAACGCTTAAAGACACACAGAATTTTCAAGCCGTTGCCCGTCAAGCACGGCTAACCTTCTTTAAAAAAATCGCCCAGCAACAACAGTGTGATGCGATTGTTCTTGCGCATCATGCGGACGATCAACTCGAAACAGTTATCATGAGACTGTTAAGGCGCAGTTATTGGCGAACTTGGCCTGGCATGATGGTCTCAACCCCCTTTCATGATGCCGTCTTGTTTCGACCATTGATTGAACAAAGTAAAGACGAGATAACGAACTACGCTGAAACACATCATATCCATTATTTTGAAGATGCGTCTAATCGTTCTTTGCGCTACACACGTAATCGTGTCCGCCATCAAACATTGCCCTATTTAACCAAACAAAACACACATATTTTACCTCAATTAAACGAGCTAAGAACACTGGTAAAACGCTTTGATAAAAGCTATA
>SKKW01000046.1:0-18884 GCA_007123535.1 Candidatus Izemoplasma sp.
AATACGCACTTGAAGGGTCAATCTTCATCGCTGGTGCGGTTGTTCAGTGGATTCGTGATGGCTTAAAAATCATTAAACACGCAAGCGAAACTGAAGCAATGGCAAGTTCATTAGCTTCAAATGACGGCGTCTATTTAGTGCCAGCCTTTGTTGGACTCGGTGCGCCTTATTGGGACAGTGAAGTACGTGCAGCCATCTTTGGTTTAACACGTGGTTCAGGCCGTGAGCAAATTGCACGTGCCGCGTTAGAGTCTATTGCTTATCAAACCGTTGACGTTCTTGACTCTATGAATAAAGATTCAGGCATTCCTGTTAAATCATTACGCGTGGATGGCGGCGCAGTTGCGAATGACTTCCTCGTTCAGTTCCAAAGTGACGTTTTAGGCGTTCCTGTTGATCGTCCAGTCGTTCAAGAAACCACAGCCTTAGGTGCTGCTTACTTAGCAGGCTTAGCGGTTGGCTTCTGGAAAGATAAATCAGAAATCACTAAGCGCTGGGCAATTGACAAGAAGTTTGAACCAAAAATGGATTCTGCTGAAAGAGATAAACTCTATCACGGTTGGCAAACCGCTGTTAAAGCAACCATGGCGTTCAAGCCTGAATAATCCCACACTTTTCTCAAACGAAGTAAATTTGGGGTTGTCTTTTTAGACATCTTCGTCTATACTAACAACAAGTTAATCCTGTAAGACTAAAAGAGAAAAGTTCGCCCAAGGTGTCTTTTCTCTTTTTCTTACATTGGGTTGGAAGGAGGACCCCTATGTTCCAACAAAGTCTTATCCCCGCAATCAGCACTCATCAAGCCTTGAAAACCTTCATCAAAAGCTCCAAACGTTATGGTATCCTAATGAATTTTCAACTGGCACAACTCCCAGAAATTGTGCAAGCGATGAAAACACAAGGCAAAAAGGTGTTGGTCCATCTCGAATTAATCAAAGGTCTTGCTAACGATGAGTTTGGCGCCATATATTGCATTCAAGTACTTAAAGTCGACGGCATCATCACCACCAAACCGAAAGTCATTGAACTTTGTCGTAAGCGAAACACGCTTGGCATCATGCGTTTTTTCTTAAAAGACACCCTCTCGCTTCACCAAAGTTTAGAACTAGTCAGAAAACTACAACCGGATTTAGTGGAAGTCTTACCCGCTATGCCAGAAAGTCTTATGTTGTTGGAAGGCAAAGTCACCTCACCGGTCATGTTAGGCGGTTTAATTCGTTCAAAAGACGATGTGGATCGCTGCTTGGCGGCAGGTGCTGTGGCGGTAACCTGTTCGTTAGAAGAGTTATGGTAAAAAAAGTTAATCATCCAAGAGATTAAGAGCCGGAAAAAACACCCTCGTGTTTTTTTCGGCGTTTTAAATTCACCCCAACTTGAAAGGAAGATTGTATGTACGATTATCTTGTCATCGGCGCTGGCGTCACCGGCGCAAACATTGCTCGGATGTTGTCTAAGTACGAACTCAATGTCATCGTCTTAGATAAAGAAAGCGACATCGGCAATGGCGCCACCTTAGCCAACAGTGCGATTGTGCACAGTGGCCATGATCCAAAAGAAGATACCCTTAAAGCCAAACTATGTGTGCGTGGGAACGCTTTATATCATGAGTTAGAGAAGAACTTAGATGTTCCACTGATGCACAATGGCGCTTATTTACTTGCGAGCGATGAAGAAAGTGAAGCTCAGCTTGACACGCTTTTTAACCGCGCGAAGTATAACGGTGTGCACGCGGAGTTTGTGCCGCTTGAAGTGGCGTTTAAAGAAGAACCTAACATTGCTAAAGATACGACCCGTGTCTTAAGTTTACCAAGTACAAAAATCACGTACCCCTGGGAAGTGGCTTTAGCATGCATGGAAAACGCGGTTTCAAACGGTGTGACCTACAAAGGCAACCAAACCGTGAATAGCATCCAAAAAGACGGCGATATCTTCACCGTGACCACCGAAGAAGGCGACGTTTATGAAACAAAACACATCATTAACGCGGCCGGTGTTTTCGTTGAAAAGATTGCGGCCATGATTGAAAAAGACGTGCCTTATAAAATCAACCCACGTCGTGGTGAATACTATGTGCTTGATCGTCGCACGAAAGGATTTGTGAACCGGACTATTTATCCTGTGCCTTCCGTACGCGGTAAAGGAGTCTTATTGGTTCCTCAAATCCACGGCAATATTTTAGTGGGGCCAAACGCCATCGAACAAGATTCGTTAGACGATTATTCGAACACACCTGACGGCTTACGTTGGGTTCGTAACGAAGCGAGCCGGATTGTCCAAAACATCCCGTTTGATCAAATCATTCGGACGTTTACAGGCATTCGTCCAAGCATTTATCAATACGATTTTTACATTGAAGAGTCGCTTGAAGTTGACAACTTTTTCCACGTTGCAGGCATTGATTCACCAGGCTTAACTGCGGCGCCAGCGATTGCGGAATATGTCGAAGAAATTTTAAAAGGTAAAATGCGTTTAGTGAAAAAAGAGTCATACGACCCTAAACGCCGTAAACTCGTACTTTATAACGAAATGACCAAACGCCAACAACAAAAAGCGTTTGACGAAGATAAACGTTATGGGAATCTCATTTGTAAATGTGAAAAAATCACTGAGGCAGACGTTGTCAAGTCCATTCATAGTCCGATTCCTGCAACGTCGGTTAAAGCGATTAAAAAACGGGCACGTGCCGGGGCTGGCTTATGCCAAGGTGGTTACTGTGAACATCAAGTGTTAAAACTACTCGCAAGAGAGTTAGAAAAACCACTCACACAAGTGGATTATTATCATCCAAGTACGCCTCTAGTTAAAACAGAAACGAAGGTGAAACCATGACCTATGATATCGTGATCATCGGCGGCGGTGCTGCTGGTTTAGCCGCACTTCACAGTGCGTATGAAGATGGTTTAAAGATTTTACTGATTGAACGCGAAAAAACCTTAGGGGGCATTTTAAAACAGTGCATCCACAACGGGTTTGGCGTGCATCACTACAAAGAAGAACTCACCGGACCAGAATACGCTGAACGTGGCATCGAAGCCATTCAAGATTTAGACATCGATGTCTTCACCGATACGACCGTCATCGACATCAGTAAAAAGAAGAAAGAGTTTACGCTTTCAATGATGAACACTGTGGATGGCGAGTTTGATGTTAAAGCAAAAGCGGTCATTATGAGTACCGGTTGTTATGAACGCACACGGGGTCAAATTCAACTCCCGGGTGAGCGTCCAGCGGGCATCATGCCAGCGGGCAGTGCACAACGCTACTTAAACATTGATGGGTATTTAGTGGGCAAAAAAGTCTTCATCTTAGGCAGTGGCGACATTGGCTTAATCATGGCGCGCCGGATGAAGCTTGAAGGCGCAGACGTGTTAGGCGTCGCTGAACTGATGCCTTATTCGAACGGTTTAACACGTAACATCGTTCAATGCTTACATGATTTTGACATTCCTTTATACCTTTCCCATACGATCACGAACATCAAAGGGAAAAAGCAATTAGAACAAATCACCATCAGCGAAGTTGATGAACGTTTTGTACCTATTGCGGGCACCGAAAAACACTTTGATGTGGACACGCTTTTATTATCGGTCGGCCTCGTGCCAGACATTAAAATGTTTGATTCACTCAACATGGACATCAGTCCTTTAACCAAAGGGGCCATCGTAGACCAGTTTTTCCAAACCTCGGTCGAAGGCTTGTTTGCTTGTGGGAACTCGTTGCACGTCCATGATTTAGTTGACTTTGTGACGCAAGAGAGTGAAAAAGCCGGTGAATACGCTAAACAGTACGTCAAAGAAGGCTCGTTAAGACAGAAAAAACTCACCTCTGTAATGCCGGGCGACCGGGTGCGTTATGTATTACCTCAAAAGATCGATTTAACCGCTGATCAAGAAGGTTGGACGTTCGCTTTAAGAGCCACGGAAAACGCGCAACGAGGCACCTTTAAAATTTATCAGGGGGATGCCTTGATTATGGAGAAAAAAGCTCGCTTTATTGCGCCGGCTGAAATGGAACACATCGAAGTTAAAAAAGACTTACTTGTTTCAAATGAACCCCTTAAAATTTCCTTGGAGGTGCTCGCATGAAAGAAATGATTTGCATTGTCTGTCCTGTGGGCTGCCATATGAGTGTTGACAGCAACATGAACGTTTTTAACAACAAGTGTAAGCGTGGGGAAGTCTACGCTAAAAAAGAACTTACGAACCCCACACGCATGGTCACGTCAACCGTACGTATTGAGAGTGCCTTACAAGCTCGGATCCCTGTGAAGACGATGGATGCGATTCCTAAAGGTAAAATCTTTGAACTCATGGAGATGCTTGCAGACGTCACCTTAAAAGCTCCGGTCAAGCGTGGGCATGTCGTGATTGAAAATGTGTTTGATACTGGTGTGGACATTGTCACCACCGCAAGTTTAACTGAATAAGGTCACTTAATCACAAAAAGGACAAGCCGATAGGCTCGTCCTTTTTGTTACGCTAGGAGGATAAGTCGTGACATCAATGTTCGACTATCCTAACAAAGTTCGATTTAATTGGTGGATTCATTTTGTTAAATCTCGGTTATTTTTTGGTCCCATAAATGCCATAAGGCATGCGCCACATACGCTCGATAAGGCGCCCAAGAGGCCGTTTTATTATCGAGTTCTTGGGGCGTTAGAAAGACGTTAAAAAATCGCTGATACGCTTTATATAAACCTAAATCACGCACGGAGAACACGTCAAAATCATCCAAGACAAACATGATAAACATCTCAGCACTCCAAGGACCAAGCCCTTTTAACGAGCACAGATGTCTTACGGTATGTGTGCGACTCTTAGCAAAATGATGAGGATCTAAAAACCCTTCAAGGGTGGCTTTGGCTAATCGTTTGACGGTTTGTGTCTTAGCGTTTGATAACCCACAATCACGTAAGGTGTCGTCACTTAGCTGATGGAGCGCCTTTGGGGTTAGGGTATGGTTGGTTGCGGCTAAAACACGTTCAAAGAGAAGATCTGCGACACGCGTGGATAGTTGTTGACCAAGGACGGTAAACACCATAAACTCAAAGGGCTCATACCCATGTTGAATGGTAAAGGGACAAGCCGCCTCAAAGAGCGGTTTGAGTGAAGGGTCTTGTTGACACAGTGCGACTATCTCAGGTGTGGTTATCTCGAGTAGGGTTGTTTTCATGTTATCACCTTGTTTTAGTATAACTTAGATGCTCTTTGTTTACATTTATAGCGCTTTCATTTACAATAAATGCGAGGTGAAATCATGAAAGTCATCATGGATCAAACACAGCTTGAAAGAACGCTTAAACGGATGGCGCATGAACTGATTGAACGAGCCCCTGCGCTTGATCAAATGGTCTTTGTCCCAATCCTGGAAAAGGGCTTAGCCATTGCGCGCAGCCTAAAAAAGAACATCCTTATTTTTGAAGGCATCGATGTGCCCATCATCCCTGTGGACATCACCTATTATAGGGACGATAAACGGGCGTTGGGAGAGCCGTTTAAAGAAGACTTAACGGGGAAGAAAGTCGTCATTATTGACGATGTTTTATTCACGGGCCGTTCCGTGAGGGCGGCATTAGACGCACTCATGGATGCGGGGAGACCGGAAGCCATCATGTTAGCAACCCTGATTGACCGTGGTCACCGTGAACTGCCGATTCGCCCAGATGTGGTCGGTAAAAATATGCCCACACGAAAAAATGAGAAAGTGGTCGTGAACATGCGTAGCCAAGTCGTGACATTGGAGGACCAAAAAGATGAGCTTACTTAAAACACAAGATCCTACATTACATCGCTTAGTGGAAGCGGAAAAAGCCCGTCAAGAAGCCCATTTAGAGTTGATTGCAAGTGAAAACTTTATCTCTGAGGCTGTGTTTGAACTGAACGGGTCTGTTTTAACCAATAAATACGCCGAAGGCTATCCTGGCAAACGGTATTATGGCGGGTGTGAAGTCGTCGATGAGATTGAAACGTTAGCGATTGAACGAGCAAAAGAGCTTTTTAATGTCCGTTTTGCGAACGTTCAAGCGCACTCTGGGTCTACCGCAAACATGGCGGCGTTCCGTACGCTCATCAATCATGGGGATACGGTCTTAGCGATGGGTTTAGATCATGGAGGTCATCTCACACATGGTCATGCGTTAAGTTTCAGCGGTGAAGATTATGCCTTTCACCACTACGGGGTGGACGCTCATACGGAACAACTGGATTATGACGCCATTGAGGCGCAAGCGATCGAAGTCAAACCGAAACTGATTGTGGCGGGCGCGAGTGCGTATGCAAGAACGATTGATTTTGCAAGGTTCCGTGCGATTGCGGATAAAGTCGGTGCTTATTTAATGGTGGATATGGCGCACATTGCTGGGTTGGTGGCCGCGGGGTTGCATCCCAATCCTTGCGATCACGCGCATATTGTGACCTCAACCACGCATAAAACCTTACGTGGACCACGTGGAGGCATCATTTTAACGAACGATGAGACCATCATTAAAACACTCAACCGTAAGGTCTTCCCTGGTATTCAGGGAGGCCCTTTAATGCATCTCATTGGCGCAAAGGCCGCAGCCTTTCATGAAGCGTTACAACCATCCTTTAAAGCGTATCAAACCCGTGTGGTTCAAAACGCTAAAGCACTGGCGAGTCATTTGGTCTTAAAAGGCTTTCCTGTCATCAGTGGGGGCACCGACAATCATCTTGTGTTGGTCAACGTGAAAGCAAAAAGCGGCTTGACAGGGAAAGCGGCTGAAAAGCTTTTAGAATCGGTGCACATTACTTGTAATAAAAACACGATCCCTAACGATCCAGAAAAACCATTTATCACGAGCGGGATTCGTTTAGGCACGCCTGCCCTAACGACGCGAGGCTTTGATGTGGCGTCTATGGAAGTGATTGCTAATCTCATTCATGACACATTGATGAATCCTGAAAATGCGTTTGTGTTAGCGTCGGTGAAAGAAGAAGTCAAAAAGCTGACCGAAAAATTTCCCTTGTACACCACATAAATTAAATAAACCTTAATTAGATGTGGTATGATAGAAAAAAAAGGGGGAACGATATGAAAGACATTGTTAAAGCGTATGACAATTTACCATGGATTGTAAAACTCATTTTAGCATTACCCTTTATCGACGGACTAGCATGGGGGATTTACCGTTTAGCTAAAGGCATTCATAAAAACGATGTGGTTCTCATTATCGCAGGCATTGTTTGGTTGTTAGCAGGCTGGGCGCTCTTATGGATTTTAGATTTAGTCACCGTCATTATTCACGGAAAACCGACGATTCTAGCTTAAAAATGAAAAAATGAACCCCAGCGGGTTCATTTTTTATTGACGAGCTTCTTTGATGAGTGCTGCGACATCGTCTGGGGAAAAACGTTCTTTCGTGCCGCAAAAATGACACGTGGTTTCAATATGACCGTCTTCATCGATCATCGTTAACAGTTCCTCTTCCCCAAGCGCAATGAGCCCGCGCTCAAACGTGTCTCGCGAGCAATCGCATTGATAGCTCAGAGGCATCGTTTCTAACAGCTTATGTTCGTCCCCCGTGAGCTTTTTGAGGGTGTCTAAAGCATCGTGGCCTTGCGCAATCCACTCACTGATGGGTGGGAGTTTTTTTAACGCTTCTTCAACCGCTACGATGTCATCTTCTTTGTGCCCAGGCAACATTTGAATGATGACCCCACCTGCGGCTAAAACATGGTTATCTTCACCCACAAGCACACCGAGGGAGACGGCGGAAGGAATTTGTTCACTCGCGGTATAATAATACGCAAAATCCTCAGCAATTTCACCACTGGTGAGCTTCACACTCGAGGTGAAGATGTCGCGGACTTTGAGATTTTTAGTGACGTGTAAATGGCCCTCACCTACCACGGCTTTGACGTTGAGTTTTCCTGAACTATATTGCATGAAGACATGAGGGTTCCCAACATACCCACGGACGTGTCCTAAGGCGTTGGTCGTCGTGACCATTCCGCCAAGAGGGCCATCACCATCGATGCGAAGCGTCAGTTCGGTATCGTCATGATTCAGAGCACCTTTATACATCGCACCCATCATCACACTGCCAGTTAAAAAGCGTCCTAAAGCGGCGCTGGCTGTGGGCCATAGATCGTGAATCTTTTGAGCTTCTTTAACCAATTGTGTGGTCGTTGCGACATACACCCGGGCGTTGTCGTTAAAGGCGTAAGCTTTGATTAATGTATCGTTCATAGTTATCACCGCAAGCATTATAACACTGTCTTTTAAGCTTTGAAAGAGGATTGCCTAAAGTGACGTCTTATGGCATAATAAAAAGCACGTTTTAGGAGGTTATCCATGTTAAAAGTAGGCCCATTAGAGTTTGTGAACCCAGTCATCGTTGCGCCTCTTGCGGGCATTTCCAATGCGGCTTTTAGAGCGATGATGGCCCGGTTCGAACCGGCGCTCATGTACACGGAAATGATCAGCGATAAAGCGCTGTTTTATCAAAATAAAAAGACGTTAAAAATGGCCCAAATCAATGAAGATGAGGGACGCGTCAATGTGCAGCTTTTTGGCGATGATTTAGAGGCACTCTCGTTTGCAGCACGCTATGTTGATCAACACACACAAGCGACGATGATTGACATCAACATGGGCTGTCCCGTGCCTAAAGTCATTCAAGGCAACGGTGGGGCTTCATTGATGCGCGACCCTAACCGTGTCAAACAGTTGGTCGAAACCGTTGTACAAGCGACCACAAAACCTGTCAGTGTGAAAATTAGGACCGGTTGGAACGACCACGAAAAAAACGCTGTCGAAGTCGCCTTAGCGGCTCAAGCTGGAGGGGCGAGTCTTTTAGCGATTCACGGTCGCACGCGCGCACAGATGTATCGTGGAGACGTTGATTTAATGACGATTAAAGCTGTCAAAGAAGCACTGGATATTCCCGTCATCGGTAACGGCGACATCAAAACCCCAGAAGATGCTAAAAAGATGATTGAAACCACTCACGTGGATGGCGTGATGATTGGTCGAGCGGTGTTAGAAAATCCCTGGATCATTGAGCAAACCATTGCCTATTTAAAAACCGGTACGTATACTCAAGAGGTTTCTTTAGACGCACGGTTCACCTTTATGAAAGAACATGCGTTTAAGCTGGCCCAACTCAAAAGCGAAAAGCTCGCCGTCTTAGAGATGCGCTCACTTGCGGCGTGGTATGTAAAAGGCTTAAAAGACAGCACCCATTTCCGTAAAACACTGGTTCAACTCAGTACCTTTGACACCTTAATCAACCACATAAATGCATACCATGAGCATTTAAAACAGACTCTTAATAAAGATTCTAAATAAGAACGCCTTATTTAGAATCTTTTTAACTCTAAGGGGGTTTAAACCGCTTTGTTTAGTGCTATGATACATAATGAGGTGACCATCATGAAAAAAATAATCTTAGTTTTAGAAACCCTTGCGGTCGTTGTATCGTTTGTCCTTATTATCCTTGCCTTGATTTTGGAACGCTTTGCGTCACCAAGTACGCTTACGGTGATGATCCTTTATGGGATTGCGTTTGCGGTTGGTGGGTTTGCCAAAGCAAAAGAAGGGCTTGAAAAAACGATTGAAGATCGTCATTTAAACGTTGAGTTTTTGATGATTTTTGCGGCCCTTGCGGCTTATCTTACGGGCAACTATTCTGAAGGGGCCATCTTAATTTTGATCTTTTCAATCAGTGGCGTCATGGAGTCGTATGCCAGTGCGAAAAGTGAGAAAGCGTTGAGCAGTCTTTTGAATTTAGCGCCAGAGACGGCGTTGTTATATGACCAAGGCGACACGCAAGAAGTGTCGATTAAGACCTTATCCATCGGTGATTTGGTGATGGTCAAAGTGGGTCAACAAGTGCCTGTGGATGGGGTTGTGGTGGAAGGCTCAAGCGCCTTAAATGAATCGGCCATCACCGGCGAATTTATGCCCGTGAGCAAAACCGTTGGCGATCAAGTGTTTGCAGGATCGCTCAATGAAGAAGCGGTCTTAATTGTGCGTACAGACGTCGACCCTGAAGCCTCGGTGGTGCAAAAAATTGTCGACTTTGTCAAACGGGCCCAAGTGGATCAACCGAAGGCACACACACGCATTGAACACTTTGAACGTTGGTATGTGTATGCGGTTATTATGTTGGCGGTGTTAACGATGGTAGTCCCCACTTTTTTAGGGTGGTTGCCAAGAGACGAAGCGGTTTACCGGGGAATTATTGTGCTGGTCGTTGGCTCTCCTTGTGCGCTTGTGGCGTCGGTTGCACCGGCCGTTTTATCGACTTTATCGAACGCGTCGAGAAAACGCATTTTAATTAAAGGGGGGTCCCGTTTAGAAGGACTCAAAGACATTCGTGTGGTGGTGTTTGATAAAACAGGCACGGTGACCACAGGTCAACCTTACGTCGATGAAGTACACTGGTTTAAGACTCTAGATGAAGCGTATGCGATGAATGTTTTAAAAACGTTAGAACAAAGCTCCACCCATCCTCTAGCCAAAGCGGTCACAACGTATGCTAAAGACGCGAAGGTGCTGAAAGATGTGCGAGTGAAAGAAGCCTCAGGCCACGGCATGGAAGCCACCATTGAGGGTGTCACATGGCGTGTGGGACGATTCCATCAAACGTTAAGTGACGAACAAAGTACGTTGGCGAAAAGCTTAGGTGTAAAAGGTGCTTCATTAGTGTGGCTCTATGAGGACCAAGAGGTTGTGGGGGTCTTAGCGCTTAAAGATACCATTCGTCCACAAGTTAAAGCGACCATCGAAGGGTTAAAAGCGGAAGGCATCACACCGGTGCTTTTAACGGGCGACATTGAAGAGACCGCGCATGCAATTGCGAAAGAAGTGGGCATTGAGGAAGTGGTCTCTAAGTGTCTACCTGAAGATAAAGTAAAACATGTGAAACATTACCAAGACACACTCGGACCGGTCTTAATGATTGGGGATGGGATTAACGACGCTCCAGCACTCGCGGTCGCCGATGTCTCCATTGCGATGGGCACCGGTACGGATGTCTCGCTAGAAACCTCAGACATCGTTTTAATGAACGACAATTTAGAAAACCTCCCCATGGTGTTTCGGTTAGCTAAACGCATGCGGTTGATTGTTTGGCAAAACATTATCTTCTCTATTGCGGTAATTGTGATGTTACTGACAGGCAATATTTTTGGACTCGTACTCTTACCCTTAGGCGTGTTAGCCCACGAACTTTCAACCATTTTAGTCATCACCAATAGCCTACGATTATTACGATAAAAAAAAGCCCTTTGAAGGTCGCTTCCTTCAAAGGGCTTTTTAATGGTTGTATGCGCTTAAACGTCGGTGAAGTTCAGGGTTCACCCGTGCGGTGACAACACGGTGAGATTCTGTGGTGTGTTCTTCTAAAATCTGTGCGGAAGTTTTAAGTTGATGATACAGCGCTTCTTTGTCGTAAGGAATGAGATAGTTTGTGACGATGTAATCATGGAATAGTTGTGGGTGTAAACGACTCAAAAGACTGTCACACGTTGCATCGTTTTTGAGTGAGACTAGGACGCTTGGGGTTTGTCCATGATAGACAGGGCGGGTCACTAAATCAGCTTTATTAAATACATAAAGGCGTTCAATGGCCTCTGCGCCGACCAGCTTAAGCATGTCATTGGTGGCGTCGATGTGCTCATTGAGGTAGGGCGAACTGACATCTAATACAACCACAATCAGATCGGCTTCTTTAAGTTCTTCAAGCGTCGACGCAAAGGCTTTATGAAGACTTTTAGGTAAATGGGAGACAAAGCCAATGGTATCGGTAAGGGTAAAGGGTGGTTGATTCGCATGTTTGATGCGTCGGGTTTGGGTTTCTAGGGTTGAGAAGACTTGATCTTTGACCAGGACCGTTTTAGTCTCATCGACCAATTCGTTAAGGGCTAAAAGACGGTTGAGTAAGGTGGATTTACCAGCGTTTGTGTAGCCGACGAGCGCGACATTTTTATCGCTGCTTTGGCGACGTTGTTGACGCGAGCGTGCGCGCACCTCCACCATCTTCTGAAGTTCTTTTTTACGCTTTTGAATCGTCGCTTCAATCTTTCTTCGCGAACGTTCAAGTTTCGTTTCACCAGGCCCTTTAAGGCCGATGCCGCCTTGTTGCCTATCGAAGCTTATAGAGAGTGCAGAGAGCCTAGGTAAGAGATATTCCAGTTGCGCGATGGAGACTAAAAGCTTCGCTTCTTTGGTTCTAGCACGCTCAGCTAATAGTTCAAAAATAAGCAGGGTACGGTCGAGTACGACGACATTCCATAAATCTTCTAAGTTACGAATTTGGGTGTTGCTTAACTCTTGAAAAAAAATTACCATAGTGGCTTGATGGTGTTCGATGGCGTCTTTAATTTCTTGAGTTTTACCTTCGCCAATGAGCGTGGTCGCGTTGCGCGCGTGTTCGGGTTGCGTGAAACGCTCAACAATCTCAATTTGTAAAGTTTGGGCCAAGGCTTCTAGTTCATCTAAAACATACGTTACGTCTTGGATGTATGCTTCGTTTAATGCGACGAGTAGGGCTTTTTTCAGGTCAATCACCTCTTAGCCTTAGTATAGCATAAGAAAAGTGGTTCAGCATGAACCACTTTGTCTTTTATAAACCACATTTAAGTTGGGCGTTACAGTTGGTGCAGGTGTGACATCCACCAAGGTCTTCGACGGTGCCTTCTAAACAGATCGGACAAATGTCACCAATCTCTACGCCGATGTTACGATCTTGACGGTCGCTTCTTAACCCTTGGGTTTTTGCGACTTTAGGTTCTTTCACTTTTTCGGGTGTTTCCACGCCTAACTCGTCCATGCCGACTTGTTGTGGTTTGCGCTTTTTCGGTTCATCTTCATCTTTGCTTAAGGAAAGAATTTGCGCGTCACGAGACCCGTCTACATAGACGGTGCCCCCTTTGGCGCCACCACGGTAAAGACGTTGATACACCTGTTCCACTTCTTCTACGGTGTAGCCTTTGGGCGCATTCACGGTTTTGGAGATGCTTGAATCGACCCAATATTGAATCGTATTTTGGACATCGACATGCTCTTCAGGGGAGAGCTCCATGGCACTGACAAAAATGTCTGGGAGTTGTTCGGGTGTGTATTCGGGATGACGTTTTAAGAACGCATCAACGATGGGCGCATTCACTTCGATGAATTTCCCAAGACGTCCTGAACGGAAATATTTGAAAGCAAAATAAGGTTCTAAGCCGGTCGACACACCGACCATGGTACCCGTCGAGCCTGTGGGCGCAATGGTCAACAAGTGAGAATTACGGATGCCATGTTCGACAATGCCCTTGCGAATGTGTTCAGGCATTTTTTGCATGTAGCCGGTTTGGACCATTTTCTCACGCTCAGCTTTACCTTCTAAGAAAGGATAAGGCGCTTTTTCTTTGGCGAGCTCAATGCTGGTTTCGTAAGCGTTAATGGCAATAAACTCAAACAGTTGATTGATGAGTTTTAAACCATCTTTCGCGCCATATCGGCGGCCCGTCCAAATGAGTAAGTCGTGTAAACCCATCACACCAAGCCCGATGCGACGTTCGCCGAGAGCTTGGGTTTCGTTGGCGTCTAAGAAGTAATGCGTTTTATCAATGACGTTGTCTTGTAAACGCACGGCGGTGCGGATGGTTTGTTGGAGTTTATCCCAGTCAACATCGTTGCCCGCCTCATTCGCAAAGTTTGCAAGGTTGATGGCCGCCAGGTTACACACGGAATAGGGTGCGAGTGGCTGTTCGCCACAAGGGTTGGTTGAGACGACTTTTTGGCCGTAGGCGGTCGCGTTGGTTTGTTGGTTGGCGTTATCGATGAAGAATAAGCCAGGTTCTGCGGAATAGGTCGCACAGATGTTGATGAGGTTCCATAGTTCTTTCGCTTCGATGGTGTAATACGTCTTAACAGGGTACCCTTTGGCTTCCCATTCACGGACGTCCCCAATATGCATCCAATACTCATCGTAAGCGGCTTTTTGTTCTTCGTTGTACGCATCAATGTCAGGGAATTTTAAATCATACGTCGTGCCCGCTTCAATGGCGTCCATAAAGTCTTGCGTGATGGCCACAGAGATGTTGGCGCCTGAGAGAAATTCGGAGTTATGAACGCTGTAGGTGCCGCCTTTATTTAAACGTTCAAAGGCGGTATCGACGATGCGTTTGGAGAATAAATCTGGATTTTTCTTGCTGGCTTCTAAAATGTATTCGTTGATTTCAACTTCTTCATCGCTGAGGGGCGTGAATTTCAGTTTATTTTTAGCCGCATTTTGAATGAGTGGATCGTTGGTGGTCTCTAGTAAAAATTGAAGAATTTTTGGATTTTGCATTTTAGAAATGATAAATTCAACAATGTCTGGATGCCAATCGGCTAACATGATCATCTGAGCGCCACGGCGTGACCCGCCTTGCTCAACGAGATGGGTGAGCTCTGAGAGGTCATGGAGCCAACTGACGGCGCCTGAGGATTTCCCATTGACGCCTTTGGCTAAGGCGTTTTTGGGTCTTAAGGTAGAGCCGTTGGTGCCCACCCCACCGCCTCGAGACATGATTTCCATCACTTGTTTACGGTGGTCACTGATGCCGCCGCGGGAATCGTGGACATAAGGCATCACAAAACAGTTGAAATAGGTAACGTTCGTGTTTGAACCAGCGCCGAAAAGGACGCGCCCAGCAGGGACAAGGTTCATACTCGACACTTCTTTATAAAACGCGTTTTTCACCTCATCGCTTTCATCTTCGCCAAGGTGTTGCGCTAAACGTTTAGCAATTTGTTCATAATAGAGTTCGAGTGGTTTATCAATCTGACGGAAACGACGACGAATGTGCCCTTTAGCGTCCGCATCTTCGGTGGTGGCTAAGAACTCCTCTTCCACTTTGATGGTCACACCGTCCTCATGGATTTCAACAACTGAGCCGATGCCACGCGAAGGAAACTTAGGATCATCACGGACAATCGTAATGACAAGGTCGCCTTCTTTTAACGTTTTTAAGGTTAAATCTTTTTGCGTATATCGGTCAATCATGACCAAACGAGACACGCCCTCTAACGATAATGTCATCTCTCCAGTAATAGGGAATAGATGAGGGAAGTGCTCCTTAATATCTTGGTTTAAGCTTTTGATCTGTGCTTCTTCATATCGACGCATACAAATGCCCTCCTAAGTCTTTCGTTTGGTAAGTAACATTATACCCTAAAACCCCCTTGATTTTTTGTTAAAAAGCTTGGTTTAAACAAGAAAATGTGACGGGTTGACATGTAAGCGCTCACGCTTTATTAACTGTTATAAAGTCTTATAACTTACTTAAGCCAAATGACTGGGTTTTCTTTTAAATACTACAAAATATTACGAAAGAAGGAAAAGGTTAGTGAAGAAAAAAGTGTGTATGCTATAATAAGTTTACCGAACACGTAGAAAGGGTCAACGCAGATGGACTTACACGATCAACTCATTGTCAACATCTATCTTTTGACGTTATTTTCACAGCTCGTCAAACTTAAAACTCATCCACTCATCTATCGGACGATTAAATTTTTAGTCGTCGTTCAGATGGTGTTTTTAGTGATTGCCTTAGGGCGTACCACGTTTACGACAGAAGAGCTCCCCTTTCTAATCGTTAAGTTGTTTCCTTTAATCTTAGTGTTTTATATTTTAGTTCAAACCGAGTTCCGCTTGTTGTTAAGAGCCTTAAAGCTTGATCGTTTCTTGGGTCGCCGCTTTACAGAAGAAGATCGTGACGAGTTGATCGACACCATCGATGCGTTAATCGATCGAAAATTAGGGGCGCTCATCACCCTTGAACGGAACGATTCTTTAAAAGAATACATGACCAACGCTTCAATGATTGAAGCGCCCATCAACCGAGACTTAATCGTCAGCATCTTCATCACAAAATCTCCCTTACATGACGGCGCAATCATCATTAAAGACCGACAACTTATTTGTGCAGGAGCGTATTATCCTACGAGTGAATCGACGCATGTGCCTAAAGCGTTAGGCTCACGTCACCGTGCGGCCTTAGGCATCAGTGAAATCACCGATGCGTTCACCATCATTGTCAGTGAAGAGACGGGCAATGTCAGTGTCACATTGAATGGGAAATTGGACCAAGATATTTCCCGAGAATCGCTCATGTTGTACCTTCAAAAATACTTTAATCAATAAAGCCCTTAGGGCTTTTTTTTCCCTTCTGTGCTATACTTTTTAGTGAGGTGAAGGCTATGGAACACTACGACGTCATCGTCGAAGCTAAAGACTTACAAGGGTATGTGACTGCCCTTTATTTAGCGTCGCGTCGCCGTCGTGTAGCCTTGATTGAGAACGTAAAGGAACTGCCCGATGTGCACGCATTTGATTTGACGCTTGGAGGCTTAGAACAAGTTGGGCTATTGCAACGTTATTGGCATAGTGTTATGGATGACGATCACTTCCCCTTTGAAGGCAAAGCGCAACACACCCTTCAATGGGTTGATGCGCATGGCATTAAACGAGTGATGCCAAGGGAACATGAGGCTTTGAAAATCTATTTCATCCGTTATTATGCACGCCATCACGAAGCCATCAGTCGTTTTTTTAAACAGTGTGAAGCATGGTATGAAGATTTTGTTTACTGGGAAAATGAACGTTTGCGCGGCCGACCGACCCTTATGAGCCAAGCACAAATTGAGACGTACCAAATATCTTTAGAGACGTTTCTCAGTCGTTTTTTTGAAGATGAGAATCTCAAACAAGCGTTTAACATTTTCTCAGAACATCAAGCTTTGTCACTGCATGAGATTGATGCCTGGGCCTATCTTTTATCGTTTTTTAATCGTGTCTTTGAAACGCCTTACCGGTTAACTAAACCACTTGAAACCTTGATCGAAAGATTAAGGAAGAAATGTGATACGTTAGGCATCACACGGTTTAAAGGGGTGCCTAAAGTTTGGCGCCAAGAGAGTGATCACACGATGACGGTTATTTTAGAAGATGGACAAACGCTTCTAAGCCGGATGGCGGTGTCGGTGGCAAAAGAGACGTATGATAAAACGGCGTTAAAACACATCGTCGTCACGTTGACTGAAGGGTATACCTCACCGTTATTTAAACAAGAATTACGCATTGTCTCACAAAAGGACGTGCCGTGGATTCGCTTTATTCCCTTGTCGGATGATGAGGGCAAACCAATCACCAATCAAATGGTGGTCCAAGCCAAAACCACCCTATCTAACGAGCAATTAGTGACGTGGATTGGCCGCTATGCTAAAGATTTCCCTTCGCATATGGCGCAAGCTGAAAACGTCTCTTTAGGAGAACTCAGTGTCTTTAAGCCTAAAAAAGATCGTTCGCTTGAAGCGTTGGCTCAAGATGAACGCGGTGATACATGGATGGTCAGCAGTCAGCACCTTAGTGTCCCTAAAGACCTTTATGCCCAAGCGGGTCTCTTTGGGCGGATTCGTTTGGCCTTGCTTCTCGCCGAACAGGTGCATGAACGCTTGTATAAAAAAGTGACCCACCCCTCACGCCAACCAGAAACAGCCTTAATGGCGCGTTTATTGTTTGCGTATCAAGAAGGGTCTTATGAGTACCGGACGCGTCTAAAGCTTGATTTTGGGAAGAGTGATGTCATCATCATCTTTGACGATGAAGCCCGTTTTTATGGGGGAGAGAAAGCCCCAGATATCACCTTAAATTTAGACTATGAAACCTTTGAAACCATCACGCACGAACGGCCCCCATTAGAAGAGGCTTTGACCCGTTTAAGTCGTGAAGAAGATACGCAAGAATTACGTCGTTTTTTAAACGCGTTTCAATTAGATCAACCCCACGATATTCCACCGTATGAACCCCACAAAAAACCCTGGGGAATGGCTTTATTTATAGTGATAATGCTGCTTTTATCAAGCCATTTGGTAACCTCTTTTTGGGTGGAATCCCCGTGGTTGTCATGGGCGTTCGCAGGCACCATTTTAACGTTAGGTGTGGGGTCTAAGTTGATCCTAAAAACGTCGTTAATTTGGCCGCTATGGGTGGTGTTTTCGCTTACCCTTCAAGGCGTGATTGTGTTTGTGTTCGATCAAACGTATGCGGTTCACATGGTTATGTTGAGTGTGGTGTTGATTGGGTACTTGCTCACCAAAAAACCTTTACTGTGGCGACTATGGTATCGTGATCGCATGATGTATGACGCGGCCAGTCCGTTTTTCATTAAACTCACCCAAGGCTTATCATGGCTATGGGCCTTATCGTTTTTAGCAGTAGGCCTCATGACCTTTTTAGTGCCTTTGCCAAACACCCTCTTAGCGCTTTATGTCCTTCTTGTCATGCTTTTTGTGACGTTCCGTTATGAACCACTCTTTTTAGCCAGTAAAACAAGAGAAATGAGGCGATGACCATGCTTATCGAAGCGATGATTGTTGGTATTTGGGCGCTTTTGATCTTATGGCAATGGCTGCGTTTAAAAAAAGGCATCCTCGCCAGTCTTTGGTTTATGTTAGTCCTCGCCGGTTACGCCTCATTGTATGGGGAGTTTCTTGAACAACCATGGATCACATTAGAGACTTTCTTATGGCTTGGCTTTGTTGTGGGGGTGTTTTTCATAGAGCCAAAGGCGTTATTTTTAAGAAAACCGCAAAGCTACCAACAGTTGAAAACAAGCTATGAGAGCCTTTCTCATGAGGCTGAAAATTTAAGGCAACGCTTTATTGCGACACTCAATGTTCTGCCTGAAGGTTTAGCGTATAAAAATCACAAAGGTGAATGTTTTGGGACAGATCGCTATCTTGAGACGCTTGGGCTTAGCGATCATCAGTTCAACGAAAACGACTTTTTAGAGCGCATGTTTGCGGACGATTTAAAACCGTATGAAGCCGCTATCAAAAAAGTCAAAGGCAATGATAAAATATACCGTACCAAGTATCGTTACTTA
>SKKW01000156.1:0-5902 GCA_007123535.1 Candidatus Izemoplasma sp.
ATCAGGCATGTACCCGCCAAAATAGCCTACATAAGCGGTTCCATCCCCTAGTGAGTGCCATATGCTTTGACCCCAAGAGCCCCGTGTATTCCATCTTGAGTCTGTGTTATCAATACGACGGTAAAACTGATCGTAAGGCGCAATGCCTTCTTTGAAGTTTTGAAACCAAGGGTGTTGATCCGATGAATGGTTGATGACATAATCAATCACGACGTCAATGTTCAAACGCTGGGCTTCGGCAATAAAAGCCTCAAAATCTTCCATCGTACCATAATCAGGATTGATGGCTCTGAAGTCAGTCACATCATACCCATGGTAACTCGGTGAGGGATGAATCGGCAAAAGCCATAAGCCTTCAATGCCTAAATTAGCCAGATGCGGAAGTGCTTCTTTTAAACCAATAAAATCACCAATCCCATCGCCATTGCCATCGGCAAAGCTGCGAACTAAAATTTGATAATAATTGCGGTGATTAGGAAACAAACTTAAAAAATCATAGGTTTCAGGAATCTCTTCCTCGGTGTCTCTTTGGCACGCTGATAAGGTCAAAGCAAGTACCAGAATGGTCAATATTAAACTTAATTTTTTCATTTCTTTACTCCTTAAACTGACCTTGAACGTCGGTCAATAACTGATGACTCTGCGCATCATACCATGCGATGGTGTAATGATGCTCATGAATGGTGACAACGCTATAGCTTGCTGGCATGCGGCCTCTTGATCGACTCACAGCCCCAGGATTCATGATCACACCTTGGCGTGTCTTCGTATGTTTGGCAATATGCGTATGCCCATGAATGACCAAGACGGCGTGATGTTTTTTTAAGAGTTTCATCAACTGATGGTCACCGTAATGCACACGGTATTCATGACCGTGCACCATGACCAACGTTTGGCCTTCAATTGTGAGCACGACACGCGCTTCTCCCGCGTCCATGTAGGCGTTCCCATAAACCGCGTAGACGTTGTGAGAAGCTAAAAAAGCATTAGACAGCTCTGAATCGCCGGCGCTCAAAACATAATCCACATCGGCATGGTGTTCTAAGATGGCTTCAAATCGTTCTTTATAACCGTGGATGTCGCTGACCACTAAGAGTGTCTTCATTGTAAACCTCGCAAATACTGTAACATTTTTTTAAGTGCTTTTTGGCGATGCGACAGTTGATGTTTAACGTTACTGCCCAATTGCGCAAACGTTTCTAAATACGGCAGTGGCATAAAAATCGGATCATAGCCAAAGCCTTCTTGGCCCACCATCTCTGTATGAATGCGCCCTAAACAGACACCTTCAAACGTCGTGACGGTGCCACTAGGTTCTCTTAAAGCAATCACCGCTTTAAAACGGGCACGACGATCACTGACATTGGCCATTTTTTTTAACACTTTTAGATTGTTGTCTTTATCTTTTCCACTGGCACTATAACGCGCAGAAAACACACCTGGTTCACCCTCAAGCGCTTCAATCTCTAACCCCGAATCCTCCGCAATATAATACGTATTAGGACGATAGCGCACTTGCGCAAGTTTTTGTCGAGCGTTGGCTTCAAAGCTGTTTCCTGTTTCTTCTAAAACGCCTTGAAAATGCACCGACAAAGGCTCAAGCTCAAACGCTTCATCCTTTAAAAGGCGTTGATATTCATGATATTTGTGTTGATTGTATGTGACAACCACCAATTTTTTCATCGTACCACCTACAAAAAAAGCCTTCGCGTGAAGGCTTATTTTTCACACCAGACACTGAACTTTTGTAAATCTTTGTTGGTGCCAATCAAAATGATGTGATCGCCTTCTTCAAACGTCGTTGTTGGCGTTGGAATGATGATGTCTTCTTGGCGTTTAATGGCGACTAAATTGATGTTATGTTTTTGTCTTAAATCAAGGTTGACCACCGTAGAGCCCACCACTTTTTCAACCACTTCAATCTCAATAAAGCTGTGGTTTTCGCTCAAATCATAAAACTCAAAAATGTTATCGCCCATGATTCGGTGCGCTAAGCGGCGACCTGTCAAACGCTCGGGTTGCACGGTCTCATCTGCGCCAATGCGCATGACGACTTTTTCATGATAGGCGTTTTGTACCTTAACCGTAACTCTAGGGACGCCAAGTTCTTTTAAAATCATCGTCGTCAGAATGCTGTCTTGGATGTTGTGGCCAATCGCCACCACGACATGATCGATGGCATTAATCCCAATGTCTTTTAAAGCATTTTCATCGGTCGTATCTAAGACCATCGCATGCGATGCTTTTTTCGATATTTTTTTTAGCTGTTCTTCGTTTTTATCGATGACTAGCACGTCATAATCATTTTTGACAAGCTCTTCGACGACACTTTGGCCAAAACGGCCTAATCCGATTACTGCAAATGATTTTTTCGCCATCAAGGCACCTTCTTTTTACAAGATTAAAAAAGCTGTTATAATGATACCATACGGTTGTTTTTTGTCAATCAAACAACCAAGGAAAGGGGCGCATTCATGCGATCAAAAACACCTTCATTAAGCACCCGCTTTGTCGGGATTTTCATTCTATCGATTCCCCTCTTTTTAGGGGTTCAATGGCTTGTGTTAAGCGTTTTCTTAGGACCACTGGATGAACAAGGGTTATGGGTTTTTGCGGCTTGGAGCAACCTCACATGGTTCGGTGTGTTAACCGGTTTCTTATTGTGGATTGGTTGGATTTATTTGGTCAAGAACCAATGGCCTTATTTTACATTACATTTAAGACGTCATCTTTTTACAATAATGTTGGGTGTCTTTTTATTGATTTTGTTCAATTTATTCAGTGTCCTCTTTTTAGAAGCCATGGGATTGGATATAACCTCAGCCAATCAAGAGGCCATCATAGCGATGGCGAATGCCGGCATCAACACACGTATGGCATTGTTGATTGCGGGAGGATTTTTAGCCCCATTTGTGGAAGAATTGGTTTTTCGTAAAGGCTTTATCGATCTATTCTCACGGCGCATCGGCATGATCGGAGGCATCGTGTCGAGCAGTCTTCTTTTTGGCTTCTTACATGTGCTTTTAGATTTAGGCCGTCTTTATATGATTCTTCCTTACGCGTTTTCAGGGGTGGTCTTGGGCTTCATTTATTTTTTTAGCAACAAAAACATTTATGTCCCAATTTTTGTGCACGCCAGTTATAATTTAATTGGTTTAATGATTTTAATATTACCGCTTCAAGAGCGATTTAGTGGTATTTAAAGCACACACTAAGAACTTTGGATTGAGTTGATCAAACGCCTGTGATTCATGTGCTAAAAGAGCTTCAACAAAGGTGTCTTGACGCATCATAATGACCGCCTCAGCCACATCATAGGGTAAATGTTGATGAAACTGTTTAGGCATCCCGTGGGTTTGTAAGAACCCTTCAAACACCGTTTGGTTTTCTTGCATTAAAGCATAAAATAACAACGAAGCGCCATGTCGATCGTACTGCGAAGCGGCTGGCGTTTTTAAATGGGCCATGACGAAATCTGTTTGGCCTTTTAACAACGCATCATGCAAAGGATAGAAGGCTTTATACTCTTTGCTTCTAGGATCGTTTTTTTGACGCTCAAAATACGCTAAGAGTTCATCGTTGCCGTAACGTTCAGCCAAACGATAAGGCGTCTCATTAAAGCGGTCTTGCGTATAAGATGATAACCCAAGCTCACACAGCTGCATCGCCATATCGGTGTGTTGATGAATGACCGCAAGATGCAAAGGTGTCTGATGATACATATCGGGCAGCATCGCGTTCACTTCATATTCACGTAGGAGATCAAATAAACGCATGTCGCCAAGTTGTGCCACTTCATGCATCAAAGATTGTCTTTTGATGTTCACTTCATGAGGATACGCGCCGGCTTGAACCAGCGTTTTAAAAATCGATTTTTTACGCCCGCGTAAAGCATAAAATAACACATGTTGACCTAAATCATCATGCCCTTGAACACGGGCGCCGTGGTCAAGCAAATTCTTAACGGCTTCTTTGGCGCCTTTGGCGGCCGCAAGCATTAGAGGGGATTGACATTTGTCATTGATGGTGCGTACATCGGCGTGGTGTGTGAGTAAGATCTCAAGCGCATCATGATTGCCTAAATGTGCTGCAATATGAAGTGGTGTTTCACTGTATTGGTTGCGTTGATTGACATCCAACCCAGCCGAATGAATGAGATAGTATAAGACCTCAAGCGCATTGCTTTTGATGGCGTAAAACAAGAGGTTTTGACCTCTTTGGTCGAGCGCTTTAAGCTCATCTTTATTCGACACGCTTTTTAACGACGCCAGCGATCGTTCCTTGACCGCATGAATCCATTCAACTCGTAACTCTGACATACGCATCCCTCCTGGTTAAAGCTTACCATAGTGCAAAAAAAAATACCACGTTGAGCGTGGTATTTTTTTTACTTTTAAATCAAATTAACGAACAGAATCTTTTAAGACTTTGCCCGCTTTAAAGGCAGGTGACTTTTGAGCTGGGATGTGGATTGACTCACCAGTTCTTGGGTTGTGACCAGTACGCGCTTGACGTGATCTCACTTCAAACGTACCAAATCCAGTTAACACGACTTTGTCGCCAGCTACGAGTGCTTCTTGAACAGCATCTAAGGTTGCGTTTAACGCAGCTTCTGCTTCTTTTTTAGTTAAATTTGCAACTTCCGCTACACGAGCGATTAATTCTGTTTTGTTCATGCGTTACCTCCTTAATGGTTTAAAATCTATCGTATTATAGCAATGATTGAAACAAAAAGCAAGTTTTTTAGCTTAATGACGCGGTTTTTAGCATTTTTTTAAGTTTTTTTAACCTGTGTTTCGGGTTTCGACGCACGATGCAGCAAATCACTCATCGCTTGTTGAGGTGATACTTGATGAAAAACGACCTGATAAAGCGCTTCAATGATCGGACTATCAAGATTTTCTTTCTGTGCCAATTGGTAACAAGCCTCGGCCGTCCGAATGCCCTCAACGACCATCGTCATGCCCTCTAACGTGGCTTTTAAGTCTTTACCTGAGCCAATTTGATACCCCGCTTGGAAATTTCTTGAGTGCGGAGACATGCAGGTCACGATTAAATCACCTACACCCGATAACCCCATTAAGGTTTCGCTTGAAGCGCCGAAATAAAGAAAATAGCGTTCCATTTCCACGAGCCCTCTGGCCATCAGTGCTGCCACAGCGTTATCGCCTGCACCCATGCCGCGTAAAATGCCGGCAGCTAAGGCAAACGCATTTTTAATAGAGCCGCCAAGTTCAACACCAATCAAGTCTTGGCTGGTATACACACGGAAATAGTCCTGGTTATGAAACATCGTTTGAACATAGGTCGCATGCACAGGATTTTGTGACGCACACGTGACCACCGTAGTCATCCCTTGAATCACTTCTTCTGCGTGAGAGGGGCCTGATAAGGCCACAAAGCCTCGGAAGTAAGACGCTGGGACCATGTCTTCAAAGATTTCAGAGATGCGCATAAAGGATTCCGGTTCAATCCCTTTTGCGGCGTTAATAAATAGTTTCGGTTGGGCGATGTAGGGAATACTCGCTTCAATCGCTAGTCTCAATACTTTGGTTGGTACCACATATAATAGTACATCACTAAAAGCCATGGCGTCACGCATCGCATGCGTCGCCCGAATGGTTTTAGGAATAGGCATCTTGAGTTGCACACAAAGATGTTCTTCATTGATCGCTTTAACAATCGCTTCGTTGACATCGTATACTAAAACATTATGGTGGTTATCGGCAAGGACTTTGGCTAAACCAAGTCCCCAAGAACCGCCACCCACAATGGTTACGTTCATTTAATCCCTCTTTCGTAAGTTAATATGAATCGGGGTACCTTCAAAATCAAACGCTTGACGTAATTGGTTCACTAAATAACGTTTATAGGAAAAGTGTAGCCACTCCGTATCGTTCAC
>SKKW01000114.1:0-5894 GCA_007123535.1 Candidatus Izemoplasma sp.
AAAGTTTTGTGCGCTGACGGTTGTGTAGGCCCAGTCAATTAAATCTTGTAAAGGAATCAATGATTCTAAGAACTCATCCATGTTGTCGATAAACGGAATATTCATCTCCATGCCCCCCTATTTATTTTTGATAGGCCTTGCGGCCTTCTAAAGCCTTCAACAAAGTGATTTCATCGGCGTATGAGATGCTGCCACCCGCTGGTAATCCATACGCAATACGGCTGACGGTGATGTTGGTTGGCTGCAGTAAACGTTCAATGTATTTGGCGGTGATTTCGCCCGCATCATTGAGATTGGTCGCCAAGATGACTTCTTCATGAGCGTCGTTTTTTAACCGCTCTAGGAGTGATTTTAAATGAAGTTGATCGGGTCCGATACCAGAAGATGGCGCAATGACGCCTCCAAGCACATGATAGAGACCTTGATAGGTGTGCGTCTTTTCAATCACAACCACATCTTTGACGTCTTCAACGACCAAAATCTTTCGTTGATCACGCTCTTGATCTGCACAGAGTTGACAGTGTCCTTTGGTCGTTAAGAAACCGCAGACAGGACAGGGTTGAATGTCGTTTTCAAGAGCACTCAAGACCGCTTTAAAGCGCTCTAAATCGTCGCTATTGAAGGTGGTTAGTGTGTGTAGCGCGTAGCGTTCCGCCGTTTTGGCCCCAACGCCAGGATAACGACGAAATTGTTCAATCAAAGCTTCAAGCGCTTCAGGATAGCGCATTAAAGGAGGCCGCCCATCCCTTGTTGAAACTGGCCCATGGTGTTGGCTGTTTCATCGTCAATTTTACGCATGCAATCATTCACAGCCGCAACCACCGTATCTTGCAACATGTCGATGTCTTCAGGGAGGTCAAACGCTTCTTGGTCGATGGTTAATGAGACCATTTCTTTTCCGCCATTAAACTCCACATTCACCGCGCCGCCACCTGCGGTACCATAAAAGATAGAGGCTTCAAGTTCTTTTTGTGCTTTCATGATATCTTTCTGCATTTGTTGCAATTTTTTCATCATATTGGGGTTCATGTTATTCTCCTTTCTTTACTTTAACAACGTCGTCTCCAAACAAATCACGGGCTTCTTTTTCTGCCCCGTTCATCACATCGGAGTAATCATCGTCTGTTTTCGTCACAATTTTTAAACTAGGGTGATTGATGGGTGTTAAACGAATCCATTCGTTTTCATCTTGACGCACTTTGAATTGTTTGACAAACTCGTCACTGATGGGTTCCCAGACTGTTTTGGGCAGCGCTAAAAAGCGAATGTCTCGTTGATAGTATTCACTCAGCAAATCAACAACCTTTTCATGCGTTTGTGCTTTCATCATCCGATTACAGATGGCGGGGGATTCATAGGTCGCAATCACCATGGCCCCGTTGGTCGCGACCAACGTCCCATCGGTGATAAGCTTCGCCACACTTAACTGACTGCCTTTTGCGTAGCGTTCTAAATCATACCACCTTTTGTTCATGTCGATGCGTGCTTCTCGGTCCCCTGTGTTTAAGACATCTTCAACAAACTGGATGTCGTAGGGCTCGTAAGTTTTGTGATAAAAGCGGTCATAAATGGTTTGGTAGAGGCTGCTGGGTTCAGCGGGGTGTGATTCTTTTTCTACAACCTCAGTCTTTAATGGGGTTTCTTCTTCGAGTTCAGAGGTCGCTTCTAGCACAGGTTCTCCCGCTTCATCAGAAGCTTTGGGCGACGCATCAAAAGATGGCTTAAAGGGCTCAAAAGGGTCCTCTTTTTTCGTTTGGGAAACGGCTTTATCTTCAGCTTTTTGAACAATTTTTTGTTCTAACGCTTCCACGCGTTCAAACAAGCTTTTAAGATCATGTTTAACACTGATGTGCGTGTCTTGTTGGTCGTCTATCATACGCATGAGTGCGAGATCAAGATACAGTTTCCCACTCACGCCAAAGCGCATGTTTTGTTTGGTTTGATGAAGCACATCTAGGTAGTAAAAAACTTTACTGGGTTTCAATGTTTTTAAGTAGTCTACGTAGGTTTCTTGATGTTGCAGCGGTGTGGGTTGGTCGTGTGCCTCGTAAAGATGCATTAAGACGTCACGATAAAAGTGAATCGCATCATCGATGAAACGATGACTCTCTTTTCCGCTTGCAAGTAAGCGTTCAATTTGTTTGAGGGCATCGACAAGCGAACCCTCTTCAACCGCTTTCGCGATCTCTAACATGGTGTCATGTGCAATTGAACCGCGAATCGTGTGAACGTCGTTTGAAGTGATGGTCCCATCCGAAAAAGCGTGCGCTTGATCAAGTAAACTGATCGCATCGCGCATCCCGCCATCGACGGACTGAGTGATGAGAGTCACCGCTTGAGAATCAATGTTGATGCCTTCTTTGTCGATGATGTCAGTCAAACGTTCATGCATTTCCGCTTCCGAAATGGCGCGGAAATCAAAGCGCTGACAGCGCGAATGGATGGTCGCAGGAATTTTATGTGGCTCGGTGGTTGCTAAAATGAAGATGACGTGTTGTGGTGGCTCTTCTAACGTCTTTAAAAGGGCGTTAAAGGCGCCTGTTGATAACATGTGAACCTCATCCACAATATAGACCTTAAAACGTCCCTGAGAGGGCAAATATTTCACTTTATCGCGAATTTCACGAATCTCGTCGACGCCATTGTTGCTGGCAGCGTCGATTTCAATCACATCATGGACGGTGTTTTGTTCAATGCCCAGACAATGATCGCACTGATTACAAGGATTGGCGGTGGGGGCTTCGACACAGTTGACCGCTTTCGCAATGATCTTAGCAATCGAGGTCTTACCGGTCCCTCGAGGACCACTAAAAAGATACGCATGCGAAAGTTTATCCGCTTTAAGCGCATTTTGAAAGGTTTTGGTGATGTGTTCTTGACCCGCGACTTCGCTAAAATCTTTGGGTCGGTACGTGCGGTATAACGCTCGGTAAGACACCGTCTTCATCCTTTCTGTTTCGGATTTTGATCTTCGTCAATCAGGCTAAGTGTTTCTTGAATGATGACTTCGACCACTTCCTTGGTAAAAGGGTCTTGGTTAAAACGTTTCGGAATTTGTTGAAACGCATCAACGTTTTTCGGATTATCTTTAAACAATCGATAAATATCGAGCAGAGCTTTTTGGAAGGCCTCATCTTTGCGTAAACGTTTAAAATCTTCGGGTTGAAGCTGCAAGGCGACTCTTGCGATGCTTGAGACGTGCATGTTGAATTGTTTTTCGTTCCGTTTGGGTGCTTGTCGTCGGATTAAAAAACTCAACATCGTTTCATACACGACTAAAAGAGCCAACACCATAAAGGGTAAGACCCATAAATCACCAAGACCTTCGATAAAGCTCATACCGTCTCTTAAGACGCGGACAAGCCCGTATATTAACACGACCACACTGGTCAAAACAAAGGCGCCAAAATAATATCTAAATTCTTTTTTAAAGGGAATGGGTTTCATCGTATCACCTAGGGTTTATTATACACCAAAATCCCCCATTTTGGTTGTCTTATATGGTATAATTTTAGCAGGTGATAAGAATGATGAACGATACCATTGCGGCAATTTCAACGGCGCTCGGCCAAGGCGCCATCAGCATCGTACGAATGAGCGGAGAAGACGCTTTTTTGATCGCATCAAAAGTCTTAAGTGGCTTTGATGTTTTAAACGCTAAATCCCACACCATTCACTATGGGCATGTGATGGAAGGCGACCGACGCATTGATGAGGTTTTAGTGAGTGTGTTTCGTGCGCCTAAAAGCTTTACGACCGAAAATATGATTGAAATTAACACCCACGGGGGTGTCTTTGTCGCACAAAAAGTCTTAGAACTCTGTTTGGCACACGGCGCAAGACCTGCGGGGCGTGGGGAGTTTACCGAGCGTGCTTTTTTGAATGGCCGCATCGATCTAACACAAGCCGAAAGTGTGCTTGATGTGATTGAATCCCGCTCCGAGTTGTCTTTAACCCTTGCCAATCAAGGTCTCTCCGGTAAAATCTATGAGAAAATTGTCGCGTTTAGACAAACACTTTTAGACATCATCGCTCAAATTGAAGTCAACATTGACTATCCAGAATACGACGATGTCGAAGAAATGACGCACACCTTGATTGTGCCCAAAACACAAGCACTCGTTCATGAAATTCGTATCCTCCTCGAAAAAGCCCAACTGGGACAAGTCATTAAAGAGGGCATCAAAACGGCCATTATCGGGCGACCTAATGTTGGTAAGTCATCCCTTCTGAATGCGCTTTTGAACGAAGATAAAGCGATCGTCACTGAGATTCAAGGCACCACACGTGACATTGTGGAAGGCACCATCACCGTCGGTGGGGTGATGCTTCATTTAATTGATACTGCGGGCATCCGGCAAACCACCGATCGCATTGAACAAATCGGCATTGAAAAAAGCCGTAAAATGGTCCAAGAGGCACAACTTGTCTTAGTCGTGTTGAATCAAAATGAACCTCTTACTGAAGATGATGAAGCGTTGCTTAAAATGACCGAAGATAAAAAGCGTATCGTCATTTTAAATAAAAGTGATTTAGACAACAAACTCGGTTTAGAACTTCCTGAAGCCATTCCCCTCAGTGCGTTGTTGGGTCACAACTTAGAAGCGTTAGAAAAACGCATTGAAACGTTGTTTTTTGAAGGCGCACTCCCTACCTTCGATCAAACCACTTTATCGAATACCCGTCACATCGCGAAGGTGACGCAAGCAAAACAGCACTGTGAAGCGGCGCTTGAAAGCGCGCTTGAGAGGATGCCTGTGGATATGGTAGAAATGGATTTAAAGTTGGCTTGGGAAACGCTTGGAGAAATCATTGGTGAAAGTAAAGATACCGCGCTTTTAGATGCCTTATTCTCACAATTTTGTTTAGGGAAGTAACCGTCGTTGGCGGTTACTTTTTTTCATACGTATTGAATACGAATGAATTTAAAATAATTTTATGGAATTTTTTTGAATTACGTGTTATAATACGGTTCTAAGGAGGTGAGGTTATGGCGTTTCAATGGACATCACGCAAAAAAAGCGACGGTATGGCCACGTTGTATGAAACGAACATCACACTGAATAAAAGTGCGAGTACGTATTTCGAAAAAGCCTATCGTGTGTTGCTTGGATTTGACCCCGAAGCCAAGAGGATTGCTGTGAAGCCCATCACAAAGCAAGAATATGAACGGGGAACCATTCCCGAAGAAAAGCGTCACAAAATTTCTTTAAGACCCTCTTACGCAAGGGTCAGCAACAAACGTTTTATGCAAGAAGTCGCAGTCATGTTGGGCCTTACCTTAAAAGACAGTGCTGCCTTGAAAGTCAGAACAGAGTGGTCGCTTGAAGACAAAGCCTTAATTATTGACCTCAAGCAACTCGAAGGAGGAAACGTATGAATGAACTTGCCATTGCCTTTATGGTGCTCTGGTTCGTCCTCATCATCGGCGCAGCCGTTGTTGAAGTGTTGACGATGGACTTAACCAGCGTATGGTTTAGTATCGGTGCTTTAGTTGCCTTCATTTTAGGGATTGTTGGGGTCAACCCTATCGTGCAACTACTGGTCTTTATTGTCGTATCCGTAGCGTTATTGTTGAGTGTTCGACCACTCGCTAAAAACTACTTTCGCACCAACATCATCTCTACCAACAGTGATCGCTTAGTCGGTCGAACCGCCATTTGCACGAAACCGATTGAAGCTGGCGCTCGGGGTGAAGTCAAAGTCGAAGGTAAGATTTGGACGGCGATATCGAATGACGCGAGTGCGATTAACGAAGGTGATAAAGTGGAGATTTTAGCGATCGAGGGTGTTAAATTGATCGTGGTTAAAGTATGAGTGCAGGGTTTTTTCGTCGCTTCGGGAGTGTCATCATCGATACGGTCATCCTCTTAGCGATTGTCTCAACTTTATTT
>SKKW01000028.1:0-5812 GCA_007123535.1 Candidatus Izemoplasma sp.
AAGCAAGCCCCGCAAATACAAGGGCCCTTTCATCAACAATTGACGCAACTTTTTAGAACACTCAACCGTGAACAAAAAGATCGAGGTTCGTATGATCTATATATTACGTACCCTTTCGTTGAAGGGCGACTTCTTGGTGAAGGTTTTGAAATCAAAGCACCCTTGCTTTATTACCCAGTCATTTTAGAGCGTAAAGGGTATGATTTCTACTTAGTGTTTAACGATGAAAAAGACATTGTTTATAACCGTGATTTGATTTTAGCCAATCACAAGTTTTCTAATTTTAAAGACATTCAAACGCCACCACCTTTACATGAACTCACAAGACAAGCGATTAAGCATGTGGTGCTACCTTATTATGAAGAACATCACCTAACGTTTGAGGGTATGATGCATGATTTTGAACCGTTTAAAAATTCTTTAAAAGCAGACTTTAAACAATATCGTCAAGGTCAACTGGTCTTAAAACCTTACGCAGTGTTGGGACAGTTTCGTTTACACTCTTCCGCTTTACAAGAAGACTTATCTGAGATTGCTAAGAAGAAAACGTATAATGACCTTTTAAAAACACTGATTGAAACCCCTTATGAAACCTATGATTATACGACGTTAACGCCTTTTCGACTCACCCAAGATGTGACGGTTAAAGAAGATCAGTTGGCCTACATAAATCCTTTAAACCATGCTCAAGAAAAAGTCATGAACTTACTTGATCATAAGGATAATTTAGTCATTTGGGGGCCACCAGGCACAGGAAAATCACAAACCATCACCTCGCTTGTCGCGAAGCATGTGTTAAAAGGTGAACGTGTGGCTGTGGTGAGTGAGAAGAAAGTTGCGCTCGATGTCATTCACACCCGCTTAGCCCAAGCGGGTCGTTATGCGATGGCCTTGGATGACGCTCAAAACAAACAACGTTTCTATGATCAACTGAAACGATTCATAGATCCTCTCCCCCCTTCTAGAAGCGTGCCTAACGATTTACCGGCCATTGATGCGGCCATTAAAAAGACCTACGCTGAGCTTGATCGAATGCATGATCGTTTCTATCACCCTTATCAAGACCAGGTGAAAATTTATACTTTGTATGACCGATTCCTAGCGGAAAAACAACTTGATGAGAGCTTCATGCCTGCGGAAGCTTTAAGGTGGTTTGAACGGGTACTTTCACCGCTATCGATAAGCAAAATTCAAGCGCTTGAATCCCGTTTTGTCGGACTGCGCTTAATGCCGCCGCTGCTGCTGTATTTAAGAAGGCAGAAAACAACGCCCGTATTAAGACATCTAAGACAAGATTTGACACGCTCAGAAAAAAGAACACGTGAACAGGTCTTTGATCAATTAGAAGCGCATTATGGGGCATCAGCCCAAAAAACACGGTTCAAAGCTTGGTTTAAAAGAAAATCAAAACCGGATTTAGAGGATGAAGCTTTTCAAACGCTGTTTTTAAAAAAACGTCATACCAAACGTTTTATCAAAGCTTTGAAAACCGATCATGAACTGCTTGAAGATACCCGCAAAATAGTGAAGTCGATGGCGCGTCTCAATGCCTTTTTAGCCTCGTTAGAAGCGTATGAAAAAGCCTATGTTTCTCAGCTCATTGACGATTCTAGATTTCAAAGAGAAACCATTAACAGACAACAAAAACTTCTCTTTGATACGTTTTATACTGGCTACATAGAGCGTTTTGAAGCGAGCAATGCGGATGCGGTGAGTTCGTTAGAACGTTTCCATAATCTCATGCATCAACTGGAAAAACTGCATCAACAAAAACAACAATGGTCGATTGAAAGCTTTGAAATGGTGCTGTATCAAAACGCCCTTGATTTTTCTAACACGAAACGCATCATCGACATTAAACGGCATCTCGATGCGGCGCATAAAAAAAGTGTGGCATACTTTTTAAAACAGTTTCAATTAGAAGTAGCGAATCACATAAGGATTTGGCTATTAACCCCTGAAGTGGTCAGTGAAATCATGCCCTTGGCGTATGGTCTGTTTGATTTAGTCATTTTTGATGAAGCGTCACAAATGTATGTGGAAAAAGCCATTCCAGCAATTTATCGGGCACGTAAAGTGGTGATTGCCGGCGATAATAAACAGCTAAGGCCTTCCTCACTTGGCCAAGGACGTATCGATTATGAGGCTGAGCTAGATGAGGATGATTCATGGACCATGGATGCCCAAAGCCTTTTAGATTTGGCTCGCTTTAAGTATCCTGAAACCATTTTAAACTACCATTACCGGGCGTTATACGAAGAGCTTATACAGTTTTCTAACCATGCTTTTTATGACGGGAAACTTTATGTATCGCCCAATCAAACGTTGCCTGCAAAACCACCCATTGAATATCATGTGGTCAAGGATGGCTTATGGGAACATCGTCGCAATGAAGCCGAAGCTAAAAAAGTGATTGCATTAATTAAGACGATTCTAAGAACCCGCACGCACGATGAAACCATCGGCGTCATCACGTTTAACGTTCATCAACGTGATCTGATTGAAGATTTACTCGATCAAGAAGTCTTTAAGTCTGGTCGTTATAGTCGAAAGATTCAAGAGGAACTCCAACGTTTTGACGCTGGTGAAGACCGCAGTTTATTTGTCAAAAACATTGAAAATGTCCAAGGCGATGAGCGAGACATCATTATATTTTCTACCGCCTATGCCAAAAATAAAGATGGCAAGTTTTCGAGACAATTTGGCTGGTTGAATGCGGAGGGCGGTCAAAACCGATTAAACGTTGCTGTTTCAAGAGCTAAGCGAAAAATACATGTCGTAACATCGTTTTATCCGACCGAACTACGTGTCGATGATTTGCTTAGTGAAGGACCTAAATTGTTTAAATACTTCATGCAATATGCGCATGCAATCGATCGTAAAAACCACACGGAAGCACACAACATTTTAACTCAACTAAGCCCGCACGAAACCAGACAAGAAATGATCACCGCATCGCTAAAAGAAGACGTCTCTAAAAGACTGACAAAAGAGGGTTATACAGTTCATAGTGACATTGGCATCGGAGGATATACCATTGACGTGGCCTTGTATGATGAAGAGACGAAGCATTATCTTCTTGGCATTTTATGCGATTCTAAAGAACATCAAGACGTACGCAATCAATATTATCATCAAACACGCTTTTTAGCGTCAAGAGGCTGGACACTGACCCGTGTGTTTGCGCCTCAGTGGTACAAAGATACAAACCAAGAAATGCGACGGATACGTAAGCTTATCAAAGACAGTAAGGATGTAGGAGGATAACATGAAACATTATCGAAAAGAACTATGGATGCAAACACCCACGCGTCGTGCGTATGAAAACATCACCACACATGTTCAAGAAGCCATTCGGGACAGTCATGTGCAAGAAGGCCTCGTGTTAGTTAATGCGATGCACATCACAGCGAGTATCTTTATCAATGACGATGAGCACGGGTTACATCAAGACTTTGAAACGTTTTTGGAGCGTCTTGCACCTGAAAAACCACACAGTCAATACGCTCACAATGGCTATGAAGATAACGCAGATGCGCACTTAAAACGACAGCTGATGGGACGGGAAGTCGTGGTGGCGATTACGAATGGGCGTTTAGATTTAGGCCCTTGGGAACAGATCTTTTATGGTGAATATGACGGCATGAGAAAAAAACGTGTGCTGATAAAAATCATCGGAGAATAATGTGGACAAATTTATAAAACTTCTTGAATCTTACACCCCTATATCCGAACAAGAAGCACAAGACAAAGCCTTAATTTCAAAGTTTGTTGAACGTCATCATGATGCCTTAAGCCGAACAAATCTAGCGGGGCATGTAACCTCATCAATCATCATTTTAAATTCAGAAAAAACGCACATTCTCTTAGGGTATCATAACATCTATGGCGCTTGGGGATGGTTTGGCGGTCATAACGACGGTGACGCCGATTGTTATGCGGTCGCTTTAAAAGAGGTGCGTGAAGAAACTGGCTTAGAAACGTTTGTTAAAGCTCCTAACGATCCCATCGCTTTAGATGTTATCTATGTTCAAAATCACCTAAAAAACGGCGCCTATGTTCCAGATCATCTACATTTAAACATCACCTACGGCTTTCTTGCAGACGATCAAATACCTCTTAAAGTCAATGCGCACGAACACCAAGCTTTGCGTTGGTTTCCGCTTGAAACCTATCTTGATGAAGTCGATGAAGTACGCATGAAACCAATTTATCAAAAAATCGTAGAGCGTATGCTCAATCAATCTTAAAAAAAATGTGGCCATTGAGCCACATTTTTCAAAATTGCCAATCATTTAAACGTCTTGGCGATGAAAAGAACTGAAGGAAGAGTATTTTTGCCATAGCCTTAGTAAAGGTGCCATTAGCCACTTGTGGCCACTGTTCTATAGTCTCTAAGGAAACCAATGGCATTCGCTCTGGATGCATTTGTATGGGTGTTGAAGTGTAGTTTAGGGCATTGAGCACACCTACTCGGTGATTGCCCCCAACCACCACGAACCGGTATTCATCTTCATGTCTTAGAAAATACCCGCGAATGGTGTCGGTTTGTTGATCAACATTAAATCCGTGTGTTTTAACACTCTCATAAATAGAGACGAGTCTTTGATATTCACTGGTGAGATGACGATCGCTCACAGGACCTAAAAAATGGGAACCTTCGGCTTCAGGCATGTTTTGACCGAACCCACCCATTAAAATGGCTTCGTTCGCCCAAGGTGTGATGAGTGTTTTGGAAGAGGTTTTTTTAAGAATGTCTAAATCGGTTGCTGTAAGTCCTTTTAAGTCTGGGTCATTTTGATGATCAAAAAACGTTTCAAAAAGTGTTTTCGGGGTGTAATGCTGATAGAAACGATGCATTTTTGTCTCTTGCGGCTTTACGCTTTTGTCTTGAGCATAATCAAGCAGTCCATGCGTAAATGGATGGTCGTAATTAGGCTCAAATGACCACCCTAAAATATTACGAATAATCTTATTAGGGACTAACATTAAATCTTTTGATTTTTGTTCAATGAATGCTTGGAAGCTTCCTTCGAACAGTCGTTTACTAGGATCGATTATCATTGTCATTCCTCCTAATGTCATCCTATCATGGGCGTGTATCGAAGCAAAAAAATAAGCACAAAAAAAGACTCTAAACGAGTCTAATTTTGATAACGTAAGCCAATCTTTAACTGCTCTAAGTTGTGTTCAAACATGTCAATTAACGACAAACCTTCAGATAGCTCTTGCGGCGTTACGTTTTCCATGGCAAATAGATATAATATGGTGGCGCCTGTTTCACGTTGAATGGTTTGCGCCACATTTTGATTAAGCATTTTTTCTGAAAATAAATGTTCTAATTGATAGAGTTGCATGGTTTGAATCATTTCAGCAAGAGCTGTTGGAATAGGTTCTGCGTCGGTTGAAAAACCACGGTAGGCGTTAATATAGGTCAAATTGTAACGTGCGATAAAGTAACCCATAGCATTGTGACCGCCATAAAGCAACGTCGTTACTTCAATGTGTTCACGCATGTGGAGAAAAGCCTCATGCAAGTGTTCTAATTCTTGGATATAGGCTTCACTACGGGTTCGGATTTCATTTTCATGATCTGGCAATAACGTAATGAGCTCCTCTTCGATGATTTGTGTCATGAGAATCACATTTAATGGATCGGTCCAAATGTGAGGGTCATAATCACCATCTTGTGTGTCATCTTCAGGGGCGGGTGCGTCTGGGATGACCCGCTCAACTTCATCGCTCACTTGAACATTAATCGGTGGGGTTTCAAAAATCAGTTCATCTTGAAAGTATAGTTCAAAAATCACTT